>CAZBFL010000085.1:3989-5339 GCA_964491175.1 uncultured bacterium | reverse complement strand
CTTCTAATATAATATAAATATGTATAAAATAATAGATAAAGTATTTATTTCCGATGCCGCACAAAAAGTTCTGGTTTTTTTCTGTCAAAATCCTTCCACCATTCTTCACGACAGCGCGGTTGCCCGCCGGATTAAAAATTTAAGCCTTGCCTCGGTAAATAATGCGCTGAGAAAATTGGCGGCAGCCGATTTGCTGGAACGAAAACAGGAGGGCCGGCAAATTTACAATAAACTTAATTCAAAACATTCCTTAGTCAGGCACTATAAATCGTTTTTAAACATCCTCCATCTTTATCCGGTTTTGGAAGAATTCAAAAAAAAAGCGGAAAAAATCATTCTTTTCGGTAGTTACTTTGAAGGAACCAACACCGAGGAAAGTGATATTGACGTATTTTTATTAACTAACTTCGCGCCCCGTAAAATTCAACAAATAATCGATAAATTCAATTTGAGCGATAAATTAAAACCGGTCATAAAAACATCCGCACAATATCTTAAGCTGAAAAAAGAAAAATCGGTATTTTTCGAGGAAATTAGCCGGGGAATCGTCTATTATGAACGCTGAATTCAAAGAATGCCTGGAAAAAAGGAAACTGGTGCGTTTTTCCCTGGCGAAAAAATTGGTAAAAACTGAAACAGAACAGGCAAAAAACGACCTGGTTGACGCAAAAGATTCATTGAAAGCGAAAAAATATAAGTGGGCTACGATTCAGGCCTATTACTCAATGTTTCACGCCAGCCGCAGTCTGATTTACCGGAAGGGCTATCGAGAAAAGAGCCATTATGCTTTGATGATTGCCCTTAAAACTCTTTATTCGGAAGAAGGATGGATATCACGAAAAATTTTAGATGATTTTCAAACAGCAAAAAACTTGCGGGAAGAGGCTGATTATCACGCAACGTATTCCAAAGAAGGCGCACAATCTCTTGTTGAAACTGCCGAAGATTTTGTAAATCTCATAGAAGAAAAAACGGGGAAATAATAAAGATGGAACTGGTAGTTGCAACCGGCAATCGTAAAAAACTCAAGGAAATTCAAACCATCCTTTCCGGAGCGCCGTTTCGCATCCGGTACCTGGCCGACTTTCCCGGAATACCGGAACCGGCGGAAGACGGAAGAACTTTTGCCGAGAACGCCGTCTTAAAAGCAAAATACTATGCCAAAAAACTGGGCCGGACGGTCCTGGCCGAGGATTCCGGTCTTGAGGTTGAAGCCCTGGACGGAAAACCCGGCGTCTATTCCGCCCGGTTCGCCGGTCCGGAAAAAAAAGACGCCGATAACATCGCCGCGGTATTGAACCTGATGCAAAAAGTCCCGGCGCCGAAACGGCGGGCCGCTTTCTCTTCGGC
>CAZBFL010000085.1:0-3979 GCA_964491175.1 uncultured bacterium | reverse complement strand
TGCGTGGCCACCCCGGAAGGCAGGACGTTTCTCTTTGAAGGAAAGAAGGAGGGATTTATCGCGTTAAAACCAGCCGGGAAAAACGGTTTCGGATATGACCCCATCTTTTTCCTGCCGGAAATAAAGAAGACGTTTGCGGAACTTTCTCCGCGTCAAAAGAACGCTCTGAGCCACCGGCGCATCGCCCTGAAAAAGGTCCGGGAATTCCTGGATTCTTTCTAAAAAATCCGTAAACTGTTAAAATATAAGTTATGTTAAACAGAGTATTGTTATTTATCGGCGGCCTGGTTCTGGGCGGAATTGCGGCCTGGCTGACGCACGGCCGGAGAATCTCCGAGGCGGAAAACCGGACGGCGTCCGCTGAAAGCGCCGAACGGGAACTGCGCCTCCAACTTCAACAAAAAGAAACGCAGTCCGGCCGGTTGCAGGCGGAACTCGCAAAAGAACAGGCGGGCCGGGTTGCCGCGGAAACGCAACTGGCCGCTGTCCAGGTAAACCTGGAGGAACAGAAAAAGTTACTCGCCGAAGCAGCCGCCAAATTAACCGATACCTTCAACGCCTTATCCTCGGAAGCGCTGAAGAGCAATAACCGGGCGTTCCTGGACCTGGCGAAAATAACCCTGGAAAATTTGATTACCGAGTCCAGGGGTGATCTGGGGAAACGCCAGGAGGCGATTGACGGAATAGTGAAACCGCTCCAGGAAACGCTCAAGCGCTATGAAACCCAGCTCCACGAAATGGAGAACCTCCGCCATAAAGACCACGGAACCTTAACCCAATACCTGAACGACCTTCAGACGGCGCAGACTTCGCTCCAGAAGGAGACCGTGGCCCTGGTCACGGCGCTCAAGACGCCGCAGGTGCGGGGCCGGTGGGGTGAAGTTACCCTGCGCCGGGCAGTGGAAATGGCCGGGATGTCCCAATACTGTGATTTCGAAGAACAACCCTCGATGGATACCAAAGAAGGCCGAAAGAGACCGGATTTAATCGTAAGGTTGCCGGCCGGCCGGACCGTTGTGGTTGACGCCAAGGTGCCGTTAAAAGCATACATGGAAGCCATGGAAGCGCAAAACGATGAAGCGCGTGAAGCCGCTTTTTTGCATCACGCGGAAGCGGTCCGCAAATACATGAAAGACCTGGGTTCCAAATCATACTGGAACCAGTTCAATCCCAGTCCGGATTTTGTCGTCCTCTTTCTGCCCGGCGAATCTTTCTTCAGCGCGGCCCTGGAACAGGACCGCCGGTTGATTGAAGACGGTATCGCCGGCGGAGTGGTTCTGGCCACGCCGACCACCCTGATTACCCTCTTACGGACGGTCGCCTATACCTGGCAGCAGCAGGCTGTTTCCGAAAACGCGCAGCGCATCTGGGAGACCGGTCAGGAGTTATTTGAAAGGATAACCAAATTTGCGGAACACCTGGCCGGAATCCGGAAAGGCCTGAACGATGCGGCGAACGCCTATAACGCCGCGCTCGGTTCCTGGGAGAGCCGCCTCCTGCCCGGTCTGAGGAAACTGAAAGAATTGGGCGCCGTATCCGGCGGCAAGGAAACGCCGGAAGTGGAACCGGCGGACACCGCTTTACGGGAATTACCGGAAAAATCGTAGAGTTGAACAATGGAAAAGATAACAATCGGTGAGGGAGTTTACTGGGTCGGCGTAATCGACTGGAACCTGCGCGAATTTCACGGTTATCGCACCGGACGCGGCAGCACCTACAACTCTTATCTCATCCTGGATGAAAAAAGATGCGTGGTGGATACGGTCAAAACACCGTTTACTTCCGAGTTTACCGCAAAAATAAAGGAGTTGACGGCGCCGGAGGAGATTGATTACATCGTTTCCAACCACCTGGAACTGGACCACGCCGGAGCGATATCGGCGCTGGCGAAGGTTTGCCCGAAAGCAAAGATACTGGCGACCGGTCAGTGGATTGAAGGCGCCAGGAAGTATTTCGGCCCCGGCCTTCCGGTCCAACAGGTCCGCACCGGAGAGAAAATCCAGCTGGGAAGAAATACCCTGACCTTTATTGAAGCGCCGATGCTCCACTGGCCGGACAGCATGTTCACCTACCTCGCGGAACAGGAAATTTTAATGCCCAACGACGCCTTCGGTCAGCACTACGCAACCAGCCGGCGTTTTGATGACCAGGCGCCGGAATCTGTCCTGATGGAAGAAGCGCTCCGTTATTTCGCCAATATACTCCAGCCGTTTTCCCCTCTAATCCTTAAAATGCTCGCCAAAATCGCCGAGATGCAGCTCAAATTCAAGGTAATTGCTCCCAGCCACGGCATCATCTGGAGGCAGGCGCCGGCAAAGATTATTAACGCCTACCGGAATTGGGCCGAAGGCGAGACGGACCGGAAGGCGGTTATTGTTTACGATACGATGTGGGGAAGCACCGAAATCATCGGCCGTAAAATCGCCGAAGGAATAACGGAAGAGGACGTACCGGTTTCAATTCTGTCGTTAAAGGAAAATGACCCGGGCGATATTATTA
Source organism: uncultured bacterium (assembly GCA_964491175.1). Classification (GTDB taxonomy): domain Bacteria; phylum Ratteibacteria; class UBA8468; order MWAK01; family MWAK01; genus JAHJUB01. The sequence goes on along the minus strand of CAZBFL010000085.1, from coordinate 1,480 downwards.
CCGCTATTTTTAAAGCAAAAGCGGTTGCCCTGGGAGCACCGGTGCTCAACAACCTTCCCTTCCCGGAAATGATGAAAATTTTCACTTTTTTGAAGGGTTTAAAACCGAAAAATAAGGTCTGGGCCTTATTCGGCTCCTACGGCTGGAATAAAAGCATTCTCCCGCAGTTTGGCGAAGAGATCAAAACGGCCGGGTTCCAGATGCCGTTGCCGGTCTTTGAAACCAGGTTCCGGCCCGGCCCGGAAGAAGAAAAGGCCGCGCAGGAATTTGGCCGGGAACTGGCAAAATTGATAAAGAAACAGTAAAAATGTCATTCCCGCAGAAACAACAAATTATGTCATTCCCGCATGTCGTAAGCGGGAATCTCCGTCTAACACACGCGAGGACGGTGTCTATTTTTTCGGTATGGATTCCCGTTAAAAACATACGGGAATGACGACAGGGAATAACATATGGATAAGGCGGTTGGAATTGATTTGGGCGGCACGTTTATCAAGTTCGGACTGGTCGGACAAGACGGCTCCATCCTGAAGCAGGGCCGGAAGGAGACCGGCGGCGAGAAGGGAAGAGGAGAAGTCTTGCTCCGGATGGAAGAGGCTGTTCGCGAAGCGCTTTCCGGCAGCCGACCCTCCGAGATTAAAGGCATCGGCATCGGAACACCGGGCCTGGTAGACAACGAGGGGACCGTCTTCCTGGCGCCCAACCTGCCGGACTGGAACAACATCCCTCTGGCAAAAATCTTTCGGGAAAAATTCAACCTGCCGGTAAAGGTGGAAAACGACGTCAATACCATTGCCTGGGGAGAATACCTTTTCGGTTCCGGAAAAGGTTTCCGGACCATTGTCTGCATCACGCTGGGTACCGGCCTGGGCGGCGGGGTGGTCGTAAACGGAAAACTGCTGAGGGGCGGAAACTATTCCGCGGTAGAACTGGGGCATATCACCATCAACGCCGAAGGACCGCGCTGCGGCTGCGGAAACAAGGGATGCGTCGAAAGTTACGTCGGCTCGGCGCGCATCGTGGCCAAAGCGAAAAAATATCTCAAAAAAAATCGTTCTTCAATCATTCCGAAACTGGTCAATAACGACCTGAAGAAAATTACGCCGAAGATTATTTCGGATGCCTGCCAAAAAGGGGACCGGCTGGCGGCCAGAATCTGGGAAGAGACCGGCGCGGACGTCGGCGTAATGCTGGCCGGCCTGGTGAATGTTTTCAACCCGGAGGCGATTATCATCGGCGGCGGGGTGGCCCAGGCAGGCAAACCGCTTTTCAACGCCATCAAGAAAGAGATTATGAAACGCGCTTTTCCGCTCTTAAGTAAAAATCAAGGTACTGCCCGCATCCCTCGGTCAGGAGAGCGGCATCAAGGCCGCCGCCGCGCTGATTTTTTAAAATGGAAAATATTATTGCTGAAATCCGTATCTGGCAAAAAAAACGTAACGCGGTCATCCTGGTTCATAATTATCAGCCGGCTGAAATC
>CAZBFL010000084.1:0-5369 GCA_964491175.1 uncultured bacterium | reverse complement strand
AACTCAAACTTATTTTTGATCTTGTATATGTTTCACACAATCCACGCACCGGTCCGAAGGCGGCGTTTCGAGTTTGACCGGCGTGGCCCTGGCTTGTATAGAATCCACTCCGAGCACCGTTTCCTGCCCGGGCCCCAGCCAGACCTGAAAGCTCACCCCTTGTTCTTCCGCTTTGCTTTCCATGTCCCAGTTCCATGTCTTCCATGGCCGCCCCTGCTTAAAGGTATGAACGCGGGTGTCTTTCCCTGGAAAAGTCACCCGGAGACAAACGCTTTTTTGCCGGTCGAGATTGACTAGCATGACATAACGGTCGCCTTCGAGATCGGCGAATTCGCCGACCTGGACGTTAATCGGTTCCACCGTTTCGTGGGTGTAGGGCTTGACTGCGGCAATGACGCCGTTGGGAGTGAAAGGCAAACCTCCGCCATAGGTCCGCCCGACGAAGGTCATGCGGGTGGAAACCAGCCGGTTGAACAAATCTCCGTATTTCTGCCGGAAATCGAGATGAACCCGCCGCAGATCATACCAGGTTGACGTTCGTTCCCATCGCTCGTCAATGGGCGCACTCCGATAGTTGGCCTCAAAGTCACGCATATAATAGAAGAACCACATGACGCCCCCCGCCCCAGATGCCACGGAAGTATTGAATTGCCAACGTAAGTTGACCAAATCAACTTCGTAATTCATGTGGTCAACACAAGCCAGAGTCACCCAGAAGGGAATACCGCAGCGCAAGGATGCCAAGCGATAATGAATCAAATTAAGAAAGTGTTTGTCCCAACCGGTATCACCATATTTGGGATGCGTCCCATGGGGGCCCGGCCAGCATTGGGTATAATTGTCATAGAGGATGAAATCCGACTTGCTTCTGTCGACATAATCAACCAGCCAGTCGGTCGGAGTGGCAAAGCTGCCGTGCATGTTCCATTCCGGCCAAAACGCCCACCAATTCATGAACGGGTGGTATTGGGGCGCCACTTCCCGGTGCGCCCGAACGCTGGCAACGGTCGCCGGAATGACATTCTGGGCCGGCTCATCGTGGACAACCAAACCCCAAAAAGCGGGATAGCCGCCATAGTCGTCATAAACCTTTTTGATTTTTTCCTTATAATCCGTCGGCGGCAGTTGGGTTGCGGGATCGATTTTGATCTTGGCGCGGCGGTCGGAAACGATCAGTTTAATGCCAAACTGCTGACACCATTGGAGAATCTGCTTGACCTTGGTCGGGTGATCAGCCGCCCACTCCTGGGTTTCCGGACCGATCATCACAGAAGCGCCGCAATCGGCCCAGCCGCGCACTTCAGCCTCATCGATTTTATCCGGATATCCTTCCAACTCAACATAATTCCAGAAGCCAATGGGGAATTTGTCCATATGGAATGTAGCCTTGGTGGCGATGACCGCCTGAAATGACTTCGGCAATACCGCTAATAGTTCCATTGCGGATTCTTTCAGCTCCATTGGTTCTTCTTTTTCTATTTTAACAGCTGAGATTGAAAGCATGGACTGATCCATGTACGTGGAAACACTCAAAGGACTGGTTGGGGCTTTCCTTCGCTGCACAAGAAGATTTGGCTCTGCGCCGGCCTGGTTCCCGAAGATTTGAACAATACCACCGGGTTGAAACTTGAACTGGAAGTCATAGACCTGCCCTGCAAGGAGTTTCATCGGTGTGCCTGACTGGAACTGTCCGGGACCTTCCAAGTCAATGGCTATGCTAATCTCGTTGTCACCAGTCAGACGCAGCGCAATCCCGCGATGTGGAGTCCACCCGTTGCTGACATCCATCAGACCAAACCAGTTGTCGCCGACATTGGCCTTGTCTGTGGAGAGCTTACATCCTTTGAATGATACTATGTAGACGGTATTCGGATCCATCGGAAGAGGAGGAACAAGCACCAAGTTTCCAGGTGAAGCAGGCTTCGCTTCGCCTGAAACTTGTGTATAGCCTGCATTCGTAAGCCAGTCCTTCTCGCTCAGCGGACCGTCACCATTGAATTCATCCTCGTAAATGGTCTCCGCCCGAATCGGGATGATGAAGCAGGAAAACACTACCAGTACCGCAATTGTGTTAACACATGATCTCATAAAGAAACTCCCTTTTTAATTGTTAGTCAATTTCAAAATATCAAATTCTTCTGAGCTCATAACCCAAGGCTCTTTGTTGTTTTGCTGATCTTGTTCAAAACCTTGATTTATCGCCTGAAAACCACTGTTTTTTTTGAATTGGTCGATTTTGTATATACTGCAATTTTTTTGATCTGCGGTTTAAGTTCCGATAAGCACTCTAAACGTATTTTGCTCACCATAACCGACTTTTCCCCTGCTGCATACGGTGTCTGCATCTGCCAGACTCCGTCCAGGTCAATCTTCTTATCTTCGGTTGAAACGACAAAGATAGGGCCTTCATAGATGCCTGATTGTCCGCCGACATCCGATACCCAAACCGTAATGTAATTATCTACGCCGGAACGTACCAGCCAGTGAGGCACATAGTAGTGGCGCGGTTTAAACCAGGCTCCGCCAGCCGGCGGCGAACCGGCGTACAACGACGCCTTCGCCACCGGCCAGGTGCCTGATATGCAGCCATACCCGTCTTTCCATGCCATGGCCCAACTGTTGCCCACACGGGAACCATTGAAGTATACGGCCCCTATGACATCATTATCAACGAGTACCCCATCCTGACCAACCTGCAACACTAGATCCTTACCCTCCCACTCGGATGGTATTGTAAATTGTTTCCTATACCAGCCTTCGGAGTTGATCTCGCGAGGCGGCTCATTAACCGGAAACCCCGCCCAATAATATTCTTTGGGAACAGGAGGATGAGGCAGGTCTGTCTTAGTCCAGTCGGAAATACCCTGTTCCGGAGCAGAGGCTTCCATGAGCGGCTGGACCACCCGATAACCGATTCTGGTCCCCGAAGAGAGTGTTTGCCAGTTCCGATCCACAAGGCCTTCAATAGTGTAACGGCTGATTCTATCCCCATCTTCCATTAGTTCTAGGACAAGGCGGTCTGCCTGCATCGGTTCCGGCAGGATTATCTCCAGAGATCCTTTTTCTGCTTCGGAAACCTTTTTCGCCAGGAGGTCTTTTTCTTTCTCCAATTTTGCCATTATCAAGTTCCGGTATCGCGGCAAACTTCGTCTTTCCCCAAACTGAACCACCCGCTCGCGCTCCGCGATCTGGAAAAAGCGTTTGGCAACCCCCAGCCGCTCGTCAACATCCCCATAGCCAAGCTCCAACTGCGCAAACATAACCTGGAGATGGGCCACCTGCACGCGGCGCAGCACCTCCTGATTGTCGGCCACCATTTCCTCGGCTTGGCAAAAAAGCCGATTGTACTGGTCAACCAGCGATGGCGAAAGATATCCTTCCCTGTATTCGCTTAGCCTTGCAAAGAGCGGCAAGAAAAGCCCTGATTGTTCCGATGCCGTGTGCATCAGGTTAATGTAATCGTGTATTGGCCCGGCGGCCTTCCCGTAATAACCGGTCAGAAAGTCCGTCATAAGTTTATCCAAGTCCGCATCCGGATTCCACAAGAGCTTGGCTATCAGGTATTTTTTAAGGTCTTGAAACTCCGACCCCCTTTCCATCACGGTACAGGGCAAGAAACCAGTGACGCCATGTTTGGCATAATACTGTATGTCAGACTGGATAATCTTGAAAATCGGGTTGGGCATCAAAGAATGATTATAAGCAGAATAATACTGCATAACGAAAAGGTTCTTATGGAGTTGGCTCCACTTTTCAAAGTTCTCCATTTCACCTTTTTGAAAACCGCTCTCCGACAATGTGCCCCGTTTATCGTTGAGAGGACAAAACGTAATAAGAACGTTGGACGCCGGCCGGAGCGTCTTGGGTGCCTTGATATAGAAACTGTAAGCCAGAGTGCTGATTGTTTTATCCGGGAATTCCGCTGCGAGCTTATTCACCAGCGCCAGCAAAGGCCCCATTGGCGTTTCTTCCTGTTTCTCAAGGGCCATGCAGTTGTCACACTGGCAGTGGTGTGGATAATCATCGGGGCTGACATCCCAGATTTTCGCATCCGGATATTGAGACATATACTGCCTTAGTTCCTCAACCATTGCCTTGAACATACCCGGATTGGTGAAGCAGAGACCGGCCGGCTGATTCTTATATTCGTGCCGGCGTTGTCCATCTATCAATGAAAAGTACTCCGGGTGGTCTTTAAAATACTTTGAAGGCGGGATTAATTTGTAAACACCATGGCACAACCAGGGTCCATAATTAGGGAAGCTGACTTCACCGACCGACCCTGTTTCGTATACTTTTGTCAGACAAATGTCTTTTATAGGTCCGCTCAGTTTGAGCCGAAGCGGCAGATCCGTGTCCTCCTCATCAGTGCCGCCGGCACTCCGGAATAGACTGAAGGTCGGGATCCTGAGATCATCAATTTGATTGAGGACGATCTCTGTTTTTTTGGGAATGTAACTGACTTTTGGGGCATACCACCGGCAGCCCAGATAATTCTCAAGAAAATCGTAGACGCCGTAAAGGGTGGCCCGACCGGAACCCCCGGCAATAATCAGGTTTTGCCCCAGGGTCTTGATCACAAAGCCGTCTTCGCCCAGTTTGGCAAAATCGACGTCTGCTTTCATTTGGGAGAGTCGCGCGCTCTTTCCAAGAACAATCTCGGGGGAAGATGCCGCCCGGTCGTCAGTCACAATTGGTATTTCAGCCGTGGAAATCTGTTTGAGGAACTGTTGCAATTCCGCCGCCGCTCTCTTTTCTTTTTCGGTTGCCCCAGCGGAAATTACGATACGGTAGTCGCTCTCTCCATTGCGAATCAAGATTAACTGGCCGGATTTTGTTTCTACTTGCTGCAGTTTATGAATTGATGCCCCCAATTTCTCGATCGCTTCGGCTAATTTTGCCCTTCTTTTTAACAGAACAGATGGCCGGTTAGTGCGTTCGGTTTGATTGCGAGCAATGCTATCATCGACTGTCAACAGTTTTTCAATAGTAATTATAGTTTCTTGGTCTCCGCCCGCAGAACGGAAGGTTTCAATGCGTTCTTTTAAAAGCGAGAAATACTCGTAGTCTTCTATTCCGTCTCTGATGTTCTCAAGCCGAATGGAACTTAAGGGCGTGTCTATTTTCTCACCGGGATAAATGAGGTAACCGTCGCCATTGAACTCAGGCACTTCCTGTGGTACCCAAGGAATCTCAGGCCAGCGTTCTTTTCCGCCCCTGCGGATATTTTCTCCCCACCAGTTTAAATTATGATAAAGAACACCTGGTACTTGGTATTTCCAGTTCATCCAAAAGAAAATTCGTGCATCCAGGGCAGGGCTTTCTATCGGGCTGAAAGTGGGCCATGGCGCGGTGGGAACATTGCATAC
>CAZBFL010000083.1:1856-5379 GCA_964491175.1 uncultured bacterium | reverse complement strand
GAACTCTACCGCCGGGTCATCAAAGAAGGGATTGAAATCATTCTTCTGGGCGATGATTACGCCGGGAAGACCGGGCCGCTGATCTCCCCGGATGATTTCCAACGGTTTGTCCTTCCGGGTCTTACCAGAATAGTCAAGGAAATCAAGGGCGCCGGCGCTTATGTAATAAAACACACCGACGGCAACCTCTGGAAGATTATGGATATGCTGGTCAACACCGGGCTTGACTGCCTGGGGCCTTTGCAGGCAAGCGCCGGCACCGACCTTGCCCTGATTAAAAACCGCTACCCGAAAGTGGCGGTGATGGGCAGCGTTGAGGTAGACGTCCTGGTACGGGGCACAAAGGAAGAAACGATCAAAGAGACCAGGGAAAATATTAAAAAATATTCCCCGGGCGGAAGGCACATCCTCTCTTCTTCCAACACCATTTCCTCCGGAGTCCAACCGGAGAATCTGCGGGCGATGATTGAAACGGCAAAAAAAGCCGGTTTTTACCCGATTGTCTGACAATTTTCTCGGTTGGAACAGGATTGCTTCTGAAGAGTCCGCCGTAATCCCGATCAACGGTATGGCGGAGCCAGAACGGAATCACGTCATCCATCAAAAGGCGGGAATAAAGTTCGGTAATTTGCGCCCAATCCGGCTCTTTCATTTGCGCTGTCTTATCCCTCGATGTTACTGTAACATCCTGTCTTATGGAGTAATTTCGCGGGGTCTTGCTGCTCGGAAAGGTAGCCGCACCCCGCCTTTTTCCGCGCCGACGCGATCGTCTCGCGGTAGCCGATAAGTTGCTCCGTAAAGAACGCCTGACCTGCGTTTTGTTGACCCCGCGCAATCACTTCGAAACCGGCGCCCAGCACGAGGGCGCCGCTCTCCACGTAAGAGGGAATCCGTTCCAGCGTCACGCCGCCGGTATAGAAGACCGGAATCACCCCGTGAGTCGGCGGCCGCATCATCTTCAGGTATTCCGGGGAAACGCCGACAAACTTAATCAGGTCGGCGCCGAAACCAAGATGTTCAATTCCCTCCCCGGGCGAAGTGACTCCGGGAATCAATAATTTCCTTCCGGCGAAAAGCCGGTACGTCTCCACATGAAAAGGGACCATCGAGACGAATCCGTCCGCGCCCATCTCCGCAAGCTCCCCCAGTGAATAGAAGGCCCGCCTCTTCTTCAAAAACGAGACCATCAGCGGATGGTCCAGGGTGCTGCCGATTAAAAGAATCAATCCGGGAAATTCCTTCCGGATGAGGGGGATTTTTTCGATATCGCTGCGCCGCAGGGTAAATTCGACCGCGGGAATTCCCGCGTCGACAGCCGCCCCGCACAAAACTAACGGGTCGTTATCGTCCTTAACCAGAATCGGCACAAAGCCGGTCTTGATGATTTCGGCTAACTTTGTCCCGGTATCCATAACCCTCCCCTGAAATATCACGCCGTATTTCATGGACGTCGGCTCCGGCGCGGACCAGCGTGTGAGCAAAAGCGCGTCCGATCCCCTGACCTCCACCGACAATCAGGGCAATTTTTCCGTCAAGAAGCATCTCCGGGTTTTTCATGGCAAAAAAATTCTTTATCTATATATTTCCCTCAAAATATTTTACAATAGGTTGTTTAATTTGACAACACGTTTGACAGGAAATATTCGGAATGGTTTACTATAAACCGGCAGCGGAAACAACCGCGAGCAAGGAGGTGAATCTAATTGGACGCAAAAGTAAAAATAACTGTAGCCAAAAGACTTTTACACCGGGACATGTATGAAAAATATGCGGAGAGCATTGGGGAACCCTGCGAGAGATTGAAAAAAGGTCAGGAGTTTGTTGCCGAACACGGCAACATGCCGGAAGGATTCTGCAGTTGGGCCTGGGCAGACATACAAAAATACGTGATAACCCTGGCCCGGGGCGGAAATTTCCTTGGAGCCCACCCGGGCGTATTTGTTACCTGCTGTACCGATGGCTTCCGGCCAGTTACATTTATACTGGAAAGAATATAGAAAAATAATACTTACTCTTCCAGGCGCAGGATTTTCGCCATCGTTTTGCCCAGGACGCTCTCCCGGATTTCAGGGGCAAGCCTTATTTCATTCATAACCGTCCGGTAATCGTTCAAAACATCTCCAATCTCTTCGGCCGGGACATCCGAACCGAAGACGATCTTTTCCCAGGCATGCCTGTTTTGGGGGTCGCGGTACCGGGTGGTCGGCGTCCACCAGAGAAGGTTCGACAAAAAAATTGCGGACTTGCATTTTAACGTGGAACCGGACAGGTCAAAATAAAGATTTCGGTTCCAGCGGGCGGCCATCGCCGCCTCTTCGTACCAGGGGTTGCCCAGATGGGCTCCGATAATCGTTAAATCCGGAAAGGACCGGGCGATGGTGTCAAGGTAAACGGGCCGATGCCGTTCGTTATTGATATCGTAATCTTTATCGTTTGGATGGCGGGCGACTATACCCAGGTGAAAAATTGCCGGCATCCCGTGTTTTTCCATGCGTTGGTAAACCGGATAAAAATCTTTGTCGTCGTAATTCTTGGCGGGATTGATGAATTTTATGCCTTTAAACCCCTGCTCCACAAAATCGTCAACCTTTCCAGCCGGGTCCTCGCCCAGGTCAAAGCAGGCGAAACCGATGATTAAGTCCGGATGCGCCTCCATCGCTTTTCGGACATCTTCGTTATTCCCAAGGCCGTATTCCGAAGACATCTTCCCGCCCCCGAACAAACAAACCTTTTCAATGCCGAGTTTCTGACAGGCCAGTTTCAGTTTATCCGGGTAACCGGAAGCAGCGGCTAAATGATGGTGCGCGTCAATAATCATAACCTCTTGACCTTGATTGCCGACCCCTGCCCGGCCGAAGCATAGACAGCATCGGTGATTTTTTGAATAACCAGGGCCTGTTCCAGGTTTGTCCTGGGTTGACTGCGCTGCCGGACGGCCAGCGCAAAATCCTGCAGCAGGCGGGCATGGATGGTTTCGGAGTTCTCGTCTCCCTGCCAGATTGTTTTTGAAATCACTCCTTTTTCCGGAGAAGCATTGAAAAAAACGGTTTTCTTGTCTTTCTTCCCGGTCATCGTCAGGTCAAGGGAGCCGTTGGAACCTATTATTTGATAATTTTCTTCGGTTTGCGCCGCCATATATTCACCGCGTTCCAGCATAATGGTCGTTCCTGATTCGCAAACGATAATTACGGCAAAGTGCGTTTCCGCATCCGAACCAGGCGCCAGATGGGACTCGAGCCGCGGCGGTACGGGCCAGGCCTGCGCCAAAACGACCTTGGGTTTAAGAACCCACCCGGTAATGCCCAAAAGATAATCCAGGTCGTAACAGCCCCAGTTGACGGCGATTCCTCCACCGTTCAGGCTGCGACTCAGGCGCCAGGCCGGAGGTGGCACTTCGGGCGGCTTCTCCGCTGGCTTGATGACCCGGCAGCGCACCACGCGCAGCGCGCCCAGCACTCCGCTGGCGATGAAACGGCTAGCCACCGTGGCCGATTCGAGGAAGCGCAGGCGGGACGAGCAACAT
>CAZBFL010000083.1:0-1846 GCA_964491175.1 uncultured bacterium | reverse complement strand
CGCCAGGCCGGCGGGGTTCGGTCGGGCCGCTTCCCGGCCGCGCTGATAATCCGGCCCCGCAGCAAACGGAGTTTCCCCAGTTTACCGCCGGCAAGAAATCGACTTACCGTTTCCGCGGAGTCAAGAAAACGATACCGCGAAGAACAACAACCGGCGGTTAAATTACCCCGGGCTTTAATCATCTGCTTGACCTCGCCGGCGTTCATGGCCACCGGTTTTTCCAGCAGAACATGTTTCCCTTTGGCAAAAGCGTGCAGCGCGAGCGCTGCCCGGCCGCAGGCGGGGACCGCCAACACAACCGCTTCAATCCTTGAATCCGCCAGCAGATTTTTGGCATCCGTATAAATTGTTTTAACATTGAATTCCCGGGCGGCGTCGCGGGCAGCCGTTTCATTCAGATCGGCTACGGCTACCACCTCCAACCCGGGAGACAATCCGGCGAATTTAAGATGAAAACGGCCGATTACGCCGCAACCGATAATACCGATTTTTACTCTTCGCATGGTGATTTTGCCGTGACAATTCGGGCTATTGCTAATTCAAAAAGGGTTCTGCTATAATTATAACATAATGAAGCGAGGGGCCAATAACATAATCGCCGACTACCCGGTTGTCATCCTGTCCGTTCTTCTCTCCGCCTTTTCCGTCTTCTTCGCCTTAAAAGCAGGGCTGGCGCTGGTCGCCGCGCCGATATTCTTCCTTACCGGCCTCCTCTTTTTGCTGGACAAACGGCAAAAAGCCAAACTGGTTATTTCCCGGAATTTATACGAAAGATTGCTGACGGCCAATGAAATCGCGCAGTCATTTGCGCTGGCCAACGAATCCGAGGATACGCTGGAGATAATTCTGCTCGCCCTGAAGGAAATTCTGCCTTCTTCTAAAAGAATCCTGCTCTTCTGGGTTAAACCGGAAGGCGAAAAAAAATAATCGAGGGCCGGGCCGCTTTTGGAATGGACGTATCCGAAATCAGGAATTTTTCCTTTCCGCTTCACGAAGCCTTCGGGGTTATTCCGAAAGTGGCGTTAACCCAGCAGATATTTGAAACCCTGAACGCCCGGAACGATTACCGCTGCGACCGTGATTTTGTAACCAGGGCGCGGCTGTCCGCGTTTCTGGCGGTCCCGGTGTCCGTTGCCCAGAACACCCTGGGCGTAATTCTTTTTGAAACTGACGGAAAGAACTTTCACGGCGAAAACGAAACCAAGACTCTTTCCTTCTTTGCCAACCAGGTCGGCATCGCCCTGGAGAACGCCCGGCTCTACCGGGAAGTTGAGGTTTTATCCCTGACCGACGGCTTGACCGAACTTTACAACCACCGCCATTTTCAAAAAATCCTGCACGAGGAATTGAACCGGAGCAGCCGGTACAAACATCCTCTTTCTCTTTTAATGATTGACGTTGACTACTTCAAGGATTACAACGATACCTACGGCCACCAGGCCGGGGACGCGCTCCTGGCCTCCGCCGCCAAAATAATCCGGGGAAATATAAGGCATACCGATATCGCCGCCCGGTACGGCGGGGACGAGTTCTATGTCATCCTGCTGGAGACGAGCAAGGAAGCCGCATTTCTGAAGGCGGAAAAGATACGCCGGGAGATGGAGGCGAACCGGTTTATCGACAACCGGAAACAACCTGATAAAAATCCGAGCGTTTCCGTCGGGGTCGCCGCCTTCCCCGCAGATGCCGCCGACCGGGAAAAACTGCTTAAAAAAGTTGACGACGCCCTTTACCGATCCAAAAAAGAGGGCCGGAACCGGGTTTCCCGGGCTTAAATTGTTAGGATATTTTGCATTAATAATGCAAATTTGTCTTGACAGGGCGCGCTCTTTGTATTATCATATAG
>CAZBFL010000082.1:0-5428 GCA_964491175.1 uncultured bacterium | reverse complement strand
GTTTTTCAGTTGACAACCAGATAAACCGGAGTATAATATAGTGGTAAGGACAGGATATTCAGATAAAATGTCTCTTTTTAACGGTCAAATGGAGGATTCCAGATAAAATCACTCTGGCCGGCTGTGACAGCATATCTTTCCCTTCGGTTCTCGCGTTTTGAGAATCGCATGAATTATCGCGGGTAGTGTTATTTGCCCTTTTTTTGCTGAAAGCAGGCTCAGGACGGTACCGGTTCGTCTCGGATTGATTTATGATTACCTGGGAATTGTGCCCGCAGGACCGCGAATTCTTCAGTCGGGAACTGGCCGGTTTCGTGCCCGGCAAAGTCTATGATATGCACGCCCACCTGTGGCGCCGAAGCGATTGGGAGGGGAACCCGCCTGATTACGCCCGGCTGGCCCCGGCCGAAATTACCCTGGAAATCTACCGGCAGCACCTGGACTGGATTCTGCCCGGCCGCGAAGTCCACGGCCTGCACTTTGCCTTTCCCGCCGCGTTTCCAAACGACCCCGGCCCTCCAAATCACTGGGTGAGCCAGGAAATCAAGAAGGACCCGCTGGCAACCGGCCAGTTCTACGTGCGGCCTATTGATGACCCGGACTGGACAAGAGAGCAAGTCAAACGCCTTGGTATGCGTGGTTTCAAGCCGTTTGCAAACTTCGCAAAGCGGCCTGATATCGAGAATGCCGAAATTCCAGAATACTTCCCGGAATGGATTGCCAGGTTGGCGCATGAAGAAGATTGGACCGTTACGCTGCACATGCAGCGGCGCCGAAGTTTGGCTGACCCTTCCAATTTACATTGGATTTCCACTTACTGCCGTAAATACCCAAAAATGATCTTGATTTTGGACCATTCCGGCCGCGGTTTTAACCCCTACCACTGCATCGAAGGACTTAAAAAACTGACCGAAGAGCATTTACATAACCTCTATGTAGACATATCTGTTTGTTGCAACCCGCTGGCTACCGCCGCTTGCCTGCGGTACCTGGGTCCCGACCGCGTATTGTACGGGTCGGATTTTTTCTGCTCGCATATCCGGGGCACCAACCTTCCGCTCAGCGATTCTTTTGTCTGGCTGACTCAGGACACGGATATCTGGCCGCACGTAATCTACCGGGATAAACCCGTGCTGGTTGGCTTGGAAAATCTGCGCGCCGTAAAAGCGGCTTTCGAAATGATTAACCTGGGTGACCGGGAGATAGAAGCCTACTTCTGGGGAAATGCAGCCCGAATCCTGGCTCTTTAGGGTGATTTAGATACGGTATGTTCCGGGCACATAGTTTACACGTTCTGGTTAATGAAATAAAGTGCAGGCTATTTGTCGGCAACATAATTCTTACTTCTGCAAGCAATTTGTTGATTTGACAGTGTTGATTTAATTATGTTTCAATGTTATCGTGAACAATAATAAACCGATCAGGAAAGGAAAAGATCTTCCGCTGGTTTTCAATCGGCCGATTGACCCGGCGTCCGACCCTAATTTTAAGATCCGTAAGACAAAACCGGTTACCCCAAAAGAGTTGGGTGGTTATTACCTGACCGCCGGGATGCGAAACTTTCAACAGAAAGACGATTTTATAGATTTGGAATTATTAAAGGAAGATCTTGACCTTTGGCATAATCCGAATCTGCAGCCGGGGGATTCATCTCCAGATCTGATGCACCATAACTTTGGACAGGTAATCTGGTTGCAGTTAAACTTTCTGAAGGCTAAAAACTGGAAAGCAGCCATTAATGAAGTTAAGAGACGCGGGCTTTATGTGTTTGACTGTTGGGGGAATATACCGGGGTGTCGGGAGTCTGATGAAGGAGGTGATACTTTTATTATTTCGGAAGCGGTAAATTGTTACTTGGCAAAGGTTTTGGGCGAGCGATTTCTCGGTTGGGACAACGGCGAACACGACGGCCGCTGGTTTTGGCAGGCGATGAGGATTTCGCCGGCACCGATTGATCGTAAAACTGCACATCAATATTTTTTGAACTGGTTTCAACCGTTTTTTGCGGAGATTCAAAACAACGTTGATTCTCTTTGCGGCTTACTCTTTCCTCATTATTTCGCAAAGATGGAAGGGCAGCGTCTTATCGGCGCCGAATTTCTCCAGGCCCTGCCCAGCGTTCCGATGTGGTCTGCCTGGGTCAGGGGTGCGGCCCGGCAGTATCAGATACTCTGGTTTTCCGGTATCAGCATTTTTTCGAATTTCGGATACAAGAGTTTTGAATCGGAAGGTTTTCGGTTTCTCGGCCTTAAATCGCGTACCGGCCGGGATTTGGGTGTTGGCTATCCGGCCGCCCAGGGTGGTCCGGACCGCGGTCCAACCATTTCGCTCCTGAGAAGGACCTGGTATGTGTTGTTTATGTACGGAACCAACATAGAGGCAATTGAAACTTCGCAATTATACCGCCCGGCCGGTCCGATTCAGCCTTCCATACCCCGTGCCGACTGTGTGGAAAAAGACCCGACGGCCCCGGAAACCAGGAAAGAGTTTCTCAGCCCGCTGGGCAAGATGCAATTGACCGCTTCTAAATTCTGTCATCGTTACGAAAATCGCCGAGGCGTCCAGTATTGTCCGGTTGCGGCATTTTTAGATTTTTACGCCGGCTGGAATCCGCCCCGCCACGATTATACCGACTCCTTTTACACGATTTGGGGTGGTATGCCGTATGAAGCCGGAGACCATCAGGTCGATCTTTTTTTCCGGGAGATTTTTCCCGGTTATCAGGACTGTAATTTTTTTCGGAATGAAAAAGGTTTTTTGACTCAGACGCCTTACGGCGACATAACTGATGTTCTTCTTTCAGACTGCCGGCCAGAAATATTAAAAAGATACCGGGTTGTTTGCGTGCTTGGAAAGATTAATGTTGAAGGCGAAACTTTTTTAAAACTGAAAGAATATGTAAGACAGGGCGGCCGGGTAGTCTGGTCTTTGAATCAGCTTGGTTCCGAAGCTCTGAAATTTTGCGGCATCGCTCTTTCGGGCAAGAGAGTTAAAGTAAGAGATAGTCGGAATAAGCAAACCGGACAGAAATACCGGGAGAAAAAATTTAACCTGCCGAAGGCAAAATTTTCCGGCGTCAAAGTTCTTTTGGAGACAGGGTCGGGATTTCCAATCGTAGTTAAAAAAAAGATTGGCGCTGGAGAAGCAGTTGTCATCTTGCCCGATTTTGGTTTAGACAATTACACTAAGGAAGCACACCCTTTGATTGGAGCTGATGCTGATTTTGATATTAATACCTGCATGTTTTTTGACAAGCCGATAGGTTCACCTTACCGTTTTCTGGAAGGGGTTAGAGAAGTAATTTTTCCATACCTGGCTCAGTTTAACCTGATAGAAATAATTGCTTCCGTTGATCCGTTTGACAAAAAAGGAAATACCGACAGGCCTTTTTTCGTTCAACACATCACCAATGTTACCGAAAGGCCGGACCGGCTGATGGTTACCTTGGTCAACAACGAACCCTTGATAATTTACGTACGCTTGAGGGTCAGGGGTGGTCAAATTATCTGGGCGCTTGACTTGTTACACGAAGAAAAGAGAATTAAAGCTAAAAATGGGATAATCGAACTTACTTTATTTCCATCGGATAATGCCGATTTCAATCTTTATATTCTGGAACTTCATATTGACCGGCCGGTGGTAAGTTTTATGGAGGCGCCAGAGTGAGGAATCAACAGATTGCAGTCAACGCGGCGTATTTTTATCGCGAGTCTTTGCCCGTCGCGGTGGAGCGAATTGCGGATGTCGGGTTATCGCGGGTGGAGTTTGATGGATTGTCGCTTGTTGCATTATCTCCCGCCAAAATCCGGGAATTGAAGAAAGTTTTAAACGATTCTGCGGTCGAGTGCGTTTCCGTATCGGCGGTGACCGATCTTGTGCCGGTTAATTTGGGGAACCTGTCTTCGCTGAACGCAAGAGAGAGAAACCGGGCAATAGACCACCTGAAACGCTGCCTGGATTGCGCGGCCGAACTAGCCGTTCCGAGAATCGTTTGCGACACCGGCACAACCACGGAAGATTTCGTAACCGTGAAGGCCGAATTTTGCGATGAAGTTTTTGCCGCGTCGCTGCAGAAAATTTTACTGTTTGCCGACCAGTTAAATAGCAAGGTTGTTCTGCTTGAGGTACCCGGTCGTTTCTGGTCGGCTTGGGATGGTTTTCCGCCGGATAAAACACGGGTGGTGGAAAGGCATGTCTGGCCCTGGCGCATTTGGCGCGACCGCGAAGAATCGGTGGATGCCATTGAACGCCGTTTTCCGGATCGGTTCTTTTGGGCGCTGGATACCGCCAACGAGCTGGTCGCACACGGCGTTCATCCTTTCAAACTTGAAGAGGTTGCGGCTTTTTACCTGAAACACAAACTCGAAATAGTCTATTTAGCCAACCATCCTGGTCCCTACAATAAAGTTTGGCACCGCCTGCTTCTGCATCAACCGATCCGGAACGGTTATTATAAGCCCGCAGAGTACGGGGGAATGTTGAACATTTTGGGCCGGAAAAAATTCAGAGGCGAAATTATTCTTCAGGTAAGAGAGAAAGATCCTGACGAAAGTTCCCTGAAAAGAAACATCGCTATTTTGACAAATAAATAACGTTGCGTTTAAAAAGGGCGATATGACTCCGAGAGAAAAATTTATCGCTGCTCTGGAACGGAAACCAATCACGGGACGGGTGCCCCATTTTGAGCTGGCTTATAGCCTGACGATGGAAGTTTTCGGAAAGATCCATCCTTACCAGCGCCGCTACGAAAACGCGTGGAATCAGATGAGTGAAAATGAACGGCGATTACACCGTAACGAAATAGCCGATATTTTTATTGCGACTGCGGAACGTTTCGAACACGGCGCCATTCACCTTATCGCTAACCCGGACAGCGAAGAAGAAAATATGCGCTTGGTAGATTCGGTTCGTGAAAAGAGCGGCGATAAATACGCTCTTTTTTTTAACCGCGACGCTACTTATTGTCTTCCCGACGGAAATGAAATTACAAAGTTCGCCTACCGGCTTTCCGATGCTCCGGAAGAGGTTAAAACGGAAGCCAGGCAAAAAGTAAATGATGCTTTGGAGAGAGCGGAACATACGGCCCGGCACGGAGGCGTAGACGGATTTACCATGTGCTCTGATTATTGTTTCAACACAGGGCCTTTCTTAAGCCCCAAGCAGTTTTCCGAATTTATTGCCCCCTATCTTTACGACTTGATTAAAGGGTACCGGGAGATGGGTTTTTATACCATCAAGCATACTGATGGAAATATCATGCCGATTCTGGACCAGTTGGTTCAGGCTAATCCCCACGCTTTACATTCTCTGGACCCGCAGGCCGGTGTTGACATAGCCGAAGTGAAGCGGCTTTGCGGGGATAAGGTTTGTCTTATCGGCAACGTCAATTGCGGTCTTCTTCAGAACGGAACCGACCAACAGGTTATAC
>CAZBFL010000081.1:0-5492 GCA_964491175.1 uncultured bacterium | reverse complement strand
CAGTCCGGCCAAATTTACTAACCTTGTCCTGTCATTGTAGGACAGGCGTCCCCAATACAGCAGTAGGACAGGCGTCCCGCCTGTCGCTTGTAGCCTGTAGTTGCCAAGCTTGCTTGGCGCCTTATGCCGCCGCAATCCCATCTTATTCCTTTTTATTGACTTTATTTTCTAAGGATGATAAACTTTAAAAATATGGCAAAGAAAACTTTAAAAAAAACGGTTCATCAATATACTGCGGTTTTTGAACCCGACGAAGAAAAAGGGGGTTATACTGTTACCATCCCTTCTTTGTCTGGTTGTATTTCTGAAGGAGATACCTTCGAAGAAGCTTTGCACAACATTCAGGAAGCAGCCAGTCTGTATTTGGAAGTAATGGGTAAACACAAGGAAGAAATTCCCAAAGAAGACAGAGGCGTGATTGTTTCGCCGGTACAGGTTTATGCGCAGGTTTAATTTATTCAAATTATGCCACGCCAAGGATTTAAGAAAGGGAACCCTGAGGCATATTATTAAACAATCGGGTTTAACCGTAAAAGAGTTTTTAGACTTGCTCTAAAGACGTAACCGCCGTACTGTCAATCTTACCGTAGAAGAGTTTAAAGATCTTCTTTAATATTCCATCCGTATTTTCTCCTGTCATTGCGAGCGAAGCGCGGCAATCCCGTTTTGTCATTCCCGAATGTATTTATCGGGAATCTGTTCTTCCCCTTGACAATTCTGTTCTACTCGTTTAAAATAGATTAAACGATATGAATAACTATAAAAAGCCGGAGGAAATCCGGGACCGCTTTATCGGCGAAATCGGCCGTTTAGGCGAGAGCATCGGCCTTAACCGGACGACCTGCCAGATGTACGCTCTTCTTTATCTGGAGGAAGGCTTTCTGTCGCTTACGGAACTGAGCCGGCTGCTGCATATCAGCAAGGGCAGCGCCAGCTTGAACATCCGGAAATTGGAGGAGTGGGGCGCGGTCAAACCGGTCTGGCGTAAGGGTTCCACCCAGAACTATTACCAGGCAAACCGCGACCTCTGGGCGGTTGCCAAAAAACGGGTGAAGGCCGGTCTGGAAAGGCGATTGAACGCGGTTCAGGAAGGAATCGCCGGTATTATGGATGACGCCGGAAAGAACAGCAAAAACCTGTCTCCGGAAGCAGAAAAAATTCTTAAGATATACCGTTTGCGGTTCGGCGAGGTGGAAAAACTTTCCAGGAAAGTAAAGCACCTGCTGAGGTTTTTGTGAAAAAAACTTTTATTTTAAAAAGTATTCAAGCGGTTATCTTGGCGGGAGGCAAGGGAACGCGTCTCCGGCCCCTTACCTCCGAAGTTCCCAAACCGATGATTCCGATTCATGGCCGTCCATTTCTTCGATATCAACTGGCAATGCTTAAATCGTTCGGTATCGAAGATTTTTTGCTCTTGGTTGGTTACCGGGGAGAAAAAATAGAAAAATATTTCGGCGCCGGGTCACGATTTGGCCTGAAGATAAATTATTCTTACGAAAAAGAGCTTCTCGGGACAGGGGGCGCGTTGAAAAAAGCCGCCGATAAACTAAGGAAAGAATTCATGCTTTTAAACGGAGACACTCTCTTCCCGCTTAATTATCGCAACATGATAGAATATTTCTGCCGACACAGAAGGATCGGGGTGGTGACGGCGGGTAAAAGCGCTTTGGGAAACATTTACAATAACATGACCGTTGGAAAACAAGGTTTGGTTACGGCTTATGCTAAGAAGCGCCCGGAGGGAATGACCCACGTTGATGGAGGTGTGGCTATTTTTCGAAAAGAAATTCTTGATTTCATTCCCGTCAACAAATTTTGTTCCCTGGAGGAAGAAATCTTTCCTTGCTTGATAGAAAAAAGAGAACTTCTGGCGTATTGTTCCGATAAGCCATTTTACGATATCGGGACCTTTGAAGGCTTAAAAAAAATAAAGGAATACTTGAAATGATAATAACCAGAACTCCTTTTCGAATCAGTTTTGCCGGCGGCGGCAGCGATTTTGAAGATTTTTACCGCAAGAGGTACGGTGCGGTGGTCAGCACCACGATAAATAAGTATATGTATATAATAGTTCACCCGTATTTCCATGAAAAAATAAGGATAAAGTATTCCCGTACCGAGGATGTTGATAACATCGATGATATAAAACATCCGCTGGTACGGGAATCTCTGCGGCTGGCTAAAATAAAAAAAGGCATGGAAATCGCCAGTATCGCCGATGTACCGGCGGGTACGGGGATCGGTTCTTCCAGCGCTTTCACGGTTGGGCTTGTTCATGCCCTCCATGCGTATCTGGGCAGGCCGGTTACCAAGGAAAGATTATCCGAGGATGCCTGCCGGATAGAAATAGACATCCTGGAGGAACCAATCGGCCGGCAAGACCAATATGCGGTCAGTTACGGCGGCCTTAATTACATAAAATTTTGTCCGGACGGTAAAATTACGGTCGAGCCGATTTTGATGGATGGAAAAACACTGAAACGGCTGGAGAAAAATCTTTTAATGTTCTATGTTGGGCACGCGAGAGACGCAGGCCGGATACTTTCGGAGCAGAAGCGAAATTTGAAACAGGTCCAAAAGTACCGAATTGTTGAAAAGATGGTCGGGCTGGCAGAAGAGACGAAGGAATCGCTGGAGAAGGGAGATTTACAAAAGTTCGGGGATATTTTACACCGGGGCTGGCTGCTGAAACGGCAGATGGCCTCCGGTATTTCCAGCGGGTTGCTTGATAAGCACTACGCCAGAGCATTAAACAATGGCGCGGCCGGCGGGAAGTTACTGGGGGCCGGAGGCGGCGGATTCCTCCTTTTTTACTGTGAGCCGAGAGAGCAGTCCCGGCTCCGCAGCGCCTTGAAACTCCGGGAGATGGAGTTCGCTTTTGACCGGGACGGTTCCAAACTTTTGCTTGCAGAGCAGGGGAGGTAACGCTTATGTTCAAAAAAATTTGCCGCGGATATATCGGCAGGTTTAAAACGCTGCTTGAAAATTTATCCCTGGAGCAGATTGAGAAGGTTACCGGACAAATTATTGACGCCTACGAAAATGGTCGGTCAATATTCATTATGGGAAACGGAGGCAGCGGCGCCACCGCGTCCCACTTCGCCTGCGATTTGAATAAAGGAGTTTCGCTCGGCCTGAAAAAAAGGTTCCGGGTAACCTGTCTTAACGACAGCATTCCCATCATCCTCGCCTATGCCAACGATCTTTCTTACCAAAATGTATTTTTGGAGCAACTCAAAAACTTCCTGGAATCGGGCGACCTGGTTATCGGTATTTCCGGAAGCGGAAATTCCAAAAATATTCTGAAAGCAATCCGATATGCCAATTCAAAAAAAGCGACAACCGTAGGCGTTTCCGGATTTGACGGCGGTAAACTGTTTTCGCTTGCTCGGATTTCGCTTGTCGTAAAGAGCGAAGACATGCAGCAGATTGAGGACGCCCACCTACTGGTAGCCCACGTTATAATGCAGTATCTTTGTCAAAAACTGCACGGAAAATAAGATATGGGTACCGTAAAGCGCATCGCCAAGAATACCGCGGTTGTATTCGCGGCCCAGGGCCTGGGATACGTTTTGAGTTTCCTGTATATGATGTATAACGCCCTGTATCTGGGTGCCGCCGGGTTCGGTATCCTCACCTTCGCCATCGCTTTCGCCGGAATTTTCGGTGTGGTGACCGATTTCGGCCTCCAGTCATTGACCGTGAGGGAGGTGGCCAGGGACAGGACCCTAACTGCTAAATACCTGGCCAACCTCAGCGGTATGAAGATAGTCCTGGCTGCCGTTACCTTCGGATTGGTGGCGTTAACCATTAATCTTCTCGGTTACCCGCCGCAAACCGTTAGGGTTGTCTATTTGATTACCTTTTCGGTTATCGCCGGCAGTTTTACGCTGATGTTCCATTCTGTTTTTCAGGCCTACGAAAAGATGGAATATCAGGCCCTGGGTCAGGTTTTACACGGCATACTGATGCTGGCCGGGGTTCTTTGGGCCATAAGAATGAAGGCAACGGTGGCGGGCTTCGCCCTACTCTACGTGGCGGTCAGTGTCTGCGTGGCGGTCTTCAACGGCTTTGTTATAAATTGGAAATTATCTTCTGAAAAACTGCTCCGTAAAATAGAAACGGATTGGAACTTCTGGAAATCAACGGCTCGGGAAGCGCTGCCCTTCGGATTATCAATGGCTTTTGTTATGTTATTTTACTGGATTGATTCGGTGATGCTTTCCCTGATGAAGGGCGATGCGGCTGTCGGATGGTATAACGCCGCTTACCGGCCGGCAATGGTTCTACTTTTTATCCCCCAATCTTTTATCGCGGCCATCTACCCGGTTATGTCCAGGTTTTACAAAACATCGGAAGATTCCCTCAGGATATCCTACGAAAAATCTTTTAAGTTCCTGGCGATTATAGGTATACCGATAGGGGTAGGCACGATGCTTTTGGCCGAGAGAATTATTCTCCTCATATTCGGCGGAGCATACTCTAATTCCATAATCCCCCTTAAAATCCTGATATGGTCGTCAGTTTGCGTTTTTATGTCCGTTCCCATCGGGAACCTTTTCAATTGCTTGAACAAGCAGGTTCTGGTAACAAGAATAACCGGTTTTTGCCTGTTACTCAACATCTTTTTAAACCTTCTTTTTATTCCGCGCTACGGGCTCATTGGCGCTGCGGCGGCAACTCTCTTAACCGAATTTTTTTCTCTGGCAGTCAGCATTTTACTGAGCATGCGAATTGGGTATAATATCTTTAAAAAGCAATCTTTAACCGTTGGGAAAATTCTTATTTCGGTTATCATAATGGGGATTTTTATCCACACGGCAAGCACGTTATCCCTGGGTGCTGTAATACCCGTTTCCGTCTTGCTCTATTTATCCGTTATTTATCTGGTTAAGGGTATTGATGACCAGGACCTGAATCTATGCCGAATGATTTTGCGTGAAAGGAAGGGGAACGATTTTTCAGCATCCCCGCCCCGGTCTTTGGCCGATCCGATGTAATAGGTAAAAAAATGGAGGCAGAGATGTTTGTAATCACACCTCGGAAAATTATGGATGAGATCAGTTTTCTTTTTAAAGGGTTTAAGAACCTGGCGTTCCGGGCGGTTGGCCGTCCCTTGCAACCAATATGGGCGGTTTTTATGGTTACCGACCGATGCAACTCCCGGTGTCTGCACTGCAATATCTGGTCCGCGCCTTCCTGTATTAATCCCTTGACTCCGGCGGAGATAAGAAAGGCTTTCGGCGATAAATTGTTCAGGAAGGTGGAATATATTTTATGTACCGGCGGAGAACCATCCGTAAGGAATGACCTGGAGGAAATTATCTTTAATATTCACAGCGCCGTTCCCGGAGCGAGGATTCAACTCAGTACCAACGCCCTGCTGCCGGAACGCATTTTGAGAGTCGCCAGGTCCGCCCTTGACCACGGAGTTGATATTGACGTCGGAGTTTCGCTTGACGGAATCGGCGAAGAGCACGACCGTTTAAGGG
>CAZBFL010000080.1:0-5526 GCA_964491175.1 uncultured bacterium | reverse complement strand
CCGCTGACTTACCGTTAGCCTAACCCTCCGGTTTAACTCCAGACATATTTTACCATTTTGGCGGGTCAAATGTTTTACGTCTTACCAAAAGAAGGGGTTTTAAGATCCGGGCAGGTAATCTGCAGGCAAAAAACTTTTTTCAAACCTGTTCGCCTGTTTCTCCCAATTGTGCCGCAATTTTAAAGAGCGGCCTGAATTTAATCTCATATTTATCTCTTTCCGCGCCTGCCTTTGAATACTCGATAATCTTTCGAAATAATTCAAAACCGAGGGAGCCGTCTTTCCCTTCCTGGACAGGAGATACGTGGCAAACATGGATAAAGGGAACGCCGAAATTCATACAGCAATTAAGATCGTGCACGGCAAGTTCGTATTCCTTCTCAAAATTATCACGCCCTAAATACCAGGTGTAATCGGTTGTCAACGGCAGTTCGCATAAACCGGGTTTTTGGTGTTGGGCGAATTTTTCCCGGTTGATTTCCTGCGGGACATATTCCAGGTTATTTAATATATCCCAACCGGCCTTTTGAAAACAGGTAGAACTGTCATACGCATATCCTTCTTCCGCCAGCGCAATAAACATATTATCACACGCCTGTAAAGCCGGAGACCGAAAACCGCACACCTGTTTCCCGATGGTATCTTCAATAATCTTCCGGCCGTCGCCAAGTTTCCGGCGGATTTTTTCCACCGTGTGCTCACCTTTAAGTTTTTCCCTGTTTTCCGCCAAAAACTTACGCGCCGGGCCTTCATGCGGAAGTATTAAAATCATTTCGGGCGGAATGCCGATCTCAAAACGGTCGTGGGTTAAACCGTGCTGGGCTACTTCATGTCCTTCCCGAACAGCATCCCTGAGTATTGACACGTAACCGCGCCTTCCGCTCATCTTTTTCCCTTCTGCTTCCGGAACCGCAAAAAAGGTGGCTTTTATTTTGTACTCATCCAAAAAACCCAGAATATTATTTAAATGTTTTTCGGTTGAATAACCATCCAGCCCCACATCGTCAACGGTAAACCCCCACCAATTTATTTTTCCCATTTTTCCCTCTCGGACAAAATTTTACCTTGATTTTCTCCGTGCCTGCCCTCAGGCGCGTTTTCAGATTTTAACAACCTGAAATCCGGTTGATTCGGCAAAACTTTCCAACGCCAGGCTCTGGTCGCCGTACCCTATAACCAGATGATGCTCCGGTCCCTGCTGGCACCAGGCATCCACAAACCGGTGGATAGGCAGGTTCAGTCTGACCCGGCAATTGGGATTGCCGATGCTCAGAATAGGTCCCGGTATCACTTCGGCTACCGTGTAGATAATCTTAAATGTCGGGCCGGCATCAAACTGGGTCAGGTTGAGGAGCGTAACCGGTCCTGGTTTAACGTCAAAATCAATACCCAGTCCGCGTCCCGATTTTCCGTGATGTACGTCCAGATGCTGCAGCCTGGGACGGCCATGGGCCATATTAATATTGGCCGGTCCGTCGTGTCCCATCATAATGAAGTTTTCATCGAAATCCATGGAAAAGAATTCGGCAAACATTCCGCCGGCGCCCAGTAAATCCATAATCTTCATTGCCATGGCGCTTTTTACGTCTCCCTCGGTTACGCCGGGCACCCCCAGAGACGAAAGCCGGGAAACAGCCAGAGCCGACTGGGAACGAAGCAAGGTAATTGACTCTTTTTCGCCCCACCAATAAAAACCGAAGGCGTTAATATTGTGTTTACATATTACTTTATCAAAGGCAACCGCTATCCGGGCGGAAAGGGACATATCTTCATCGGTTACCGTTTTATCAACGTCATACATCTTGCGGAATTGCTTCAACATCGTCTTGACTTGGTCTTTGGTAACCCGGCGGAACGCTTCTTCAATCTCCTCCACCTCCGGCCGCACCAGCAAGCGTCCCGTAGCGCGCAGCAAACGGTGCTCATCAACCGGCATATCGCACATGTGCGTGTAAATCTCTCCGATGAGTCCGATATTCATTTTTTTGAAAAATGAAGCGGCGGCGGCCCCTTTAAAATCGGCTTCCAGTTCATCCCACAACCGGGTGTCGTCAAACGGCCCGGTCCGCACCCTGAATTTCTTCCCGATTCCAAGCAAAGCGCCGGAAAATTCCGGGACACAGCAAACGGCTTCATGATGAAGGTATTCGGTGGTATCCGCGGAAGCGTAATCGTAAGAACGGTCCTCGTGAGCATTCAGGATGCGAATCGGCGCCAACAGGTCTTTCACCGCGGGAACCAGGCGCATGCTCGGACAGTAACCTACCGGAAATATAACCGCCATATCCACGTTTTCCCTTTTAAAAAGGTCTCCGGCCTTCCGGGCTTTATCCTCCGTATCCACCAGTTCCGGCGCCACGATATCGGCCATCGTCCCGAGTTTTTTCCGGAGAGAGGCGTACATCCGGAGTCCCATCTCTTTCAATTTCGG
Source organism: uncultured bacterium (assembly GCA_964491175.1). Classification (GTDB taxonomy): domain Bacteria; phylum Ratteibacteria; class UBA8468; order MWAK01; family MWAK01; genus JAHJUB01. Next base: position 3,095 of record CAZBFL010000080.1, on the reverse strand, counting down.
AAACTGGGACCAATAATAATCATGGCCGGTGGGCAGCAAACCTATTTTGGGCCGCGGCATCCTTTTTTTCAGTTCTTGCATATAATTATTCCTCTCTTTTTAAAACTCGTTTATTCCCCGGATCGCCTGGGGAAGATAGGCGGACATCTTGAGAGCCTCGCCGTATTTTACGTTAATCAGGCTGCCGTAAAATCGCGCCCGCGCTTCCAACTGGTCCGTCAATGTATCCATGAATTCATCTTGACTGAGAAATGTTTTCCAGGCATCCATCTTCGCAGCGAAGGTATCCGAAATATCTACGATGTGGGTCGGTTCTTCTAAAAGTTGTATTACTTCAAAATGGTACAGTTTTTTTGCCTGCCAGGGCTCTCCCTGGGCCAGGGAGGCCTTCCAACCGGCCTGCCACCAGGCATCGGTAACCAGACGCGCGGTATTGCGGTGCTGAAAATTATTCCTTCCAATAATGGGTGAAGATAATGTCGGGCTTATACTTTCGGATTATTTTAATAGCGAGTCGATAGGTCTCCTCGTTTGCCGGTATGTCAAAATCTCCGTACCCGAGGCATTCAAGATTCTTAACGCCTAATATGGCATAACTTTTTCTTACTTCCGCTTCCCGCAGCGCTACGATATTTTCCTGTTTTTTCAGGTCCGCATATCCCTCGTTGCCGTTTCCGAAATAGACAACAGTCACTTCCCCGCCGGCGTTGACTATCTTACGCAGGGTTCCGCCGACGGCAACAATGCTGTCGTCATCATGTCCGCATAAAGACAGAACTTTTAACATGTTTACCCCCGATTCAACCATTGAGAACAAAGTTTTCTGACCAGTTTTGACATCGGTTCCGGCCCTTCCTTCGTAATGACGAAGCCTTCTTCGATGCGGTTGGAACCGGCCGGATGTCCGAAGAGACTGATGTCGGTGTTGACGGTCATGTTCTCTTCAAAAACCAATTCCGATTTTTCGTCGGGATACGGAGATTCCGCCTCTGCGTACCCGCAGCCGTGCAGGGGCGGATAGACATCGTACTGCGACAGGTTGTTGTCCCGGAAATACTGCCGCACCTTCCGGACGAAATTTCGCGCCGGCGCGCCGGCTTTCAAAAGATTGAGAGCCCGGTCCTCGGCAGTTATCAGGGCGTTTATCAACTCTTTCTGCCCTTTATTCATGCGGCCGGCCACAAAAGGAAATTCCACCGAAGCGATATATCCCTGGTACTGAACCGCCAGGGCAGCCATAATCATATCCCCGTCTTCAATTATCTTTTCCGTTGCCCTGCCCACGATAGTGTGGGTTCTTTCCCCGCTGCCGAATACGATAAAGGGAACGTATTCCGCGCCGGCTTTTCTGGCTCCGTATTCACCGGCTGCGGCCGCCGCAATCTCGGTAACTCCGGGAAGGCAGGCTTCCATCAATGCCTGAAAACCCTTATCGGCGCAATCCGCGGCTTTCTTGAGGCACTGTATTTCACGGGTGGTTTTAATCAGGCGCATTTGATTCAAAACGCCTTCGAAATTCACTATTTCCGCGCCCGGAAAAGCCGATTTAATGCTTTCGAAGACCGGGACCGCAATCGCATTCAGACCCACAAAGCCCACCCGCTTCAGTTTTTTCCGGACTGCCATTTCGCGGTAAATGTCGGAAAAAGAGGAAAATTTTGCCAGCGAATAATCAATTTCATCCGGAACCGTGACGCAGGTGAAGTCCTTGATGTTCCGGATATCCTGCCAGGCTGACATTTCCCGGGCAACTTTTTCGCATTCCGGGGCGCCCAGCAGGATGGGTTCTCCCTCCTCCGGAATTACCAGCATCGCCCTTTCAAATATCGGCCAATAATTGGATACGTAGCGCAGGTACTCGCGGCGGTATTCGTCGCCATATACCAAGACGGCGTCGATTTTTTCCTTCTCCATCTCTTTTCTGATGCGGGCTATCCTTGTGCGAAACTCTTCTTTTGGTATCTTCATCTTTTCTCCCCGATTTTTCGACAGGACCCCCTTTTGATGATTTTTGGTTTCAACCGTATTTTTATGGGCCTGAAATTACTTTTTGCCTCGTTCGCGGCAATATTATCCATCAGAATTTCGACCGCTTTTCTGCCCATATCAATTTCCGACTCGGCTACCGTATCCATGGAAATCCGGGGAATGGCGCCCAGGTAACTGTTATCGATACCGATAATTGATATGTCGTCCGGAATTCTCAAACCCGCCTCGTCTGCGGCGGACATAACACCGGTTGCCGCCAGGTCATTAACGGCAAAAATGGCGGTCGGCATATAATTTCCTTTCAGTATTTTCTGCATGGCTGAATATCCGGCCTCAACCGTAAGTCCTCCGTAGCAAATCATATTATCATGAAAAACTATTCCGTTTTCGCCAAGCGCTTTCTTGTAACCCCTGATTCCTTCTACGAATGAGGAAAAATTTTTCTTTTTAATTTCTCCTGTAATGTGGACTATCTTTTTATGGCCCAGCTTGACAAGGTATCTGCCGGCAATGTAACCGGTCGCAGCCATATCATTAATTACGTAATTGGAATTTACTCCCGGAACAGCGGTATCGATAAACACAAAAGGTTTCTGCTTTTCCGACAAATCCAAATAACAATCAGAAACTTCTTCGGTAGGCGTCGCCAGAATTCCGTCAACATTATACTGCGACATGATTTCAATCATGGACTGCTCGTTTGCCGATTCCCAGTTGGTATTGCATAAAAGGATGTTGTAACCGCAACTCTTTGCCCTGGATTCTATACCGGTTAAAATTTTAGCATAAAACGGGTTTGAAACATCGTTAAGCAACACTCCGATGATATTTGTCTTTGAACAGCGCAGGCTTCTTGCCAGGATATTCGCCTTGTATCCGGACTTATTGATATATTCAAGAATCCTTTTCTTAGTGTCTTTGGAAATCACGGGATGGTCTTTAAGCACCCACGATACCGTGGTATCGGAAACCCCGGTTGCCCGGGCAACATCTTTTATCGTTATTCTTTTCACTTTGACGTCAAAATTAGATTTACCAAAACCAAAGTTTCTGCCAAAGTATACCACACCCTTACCCGCCGGTCAAATAATGCATCCTACTTAATG
>CAZBFL010000079.1:0-5655 GCA_964491175.1 uncultured bacterium | reverse complement strand
GTAGTCACTATGTCAAACATTGCACTATAAAAGAAACAGGCGAGACGCCTGTCCTACTCAATTTTTTGGTGTTCTTTTGCGGCGGGAGAGTTTAACCAGTTCTACCACCCAGAGCGGGAAAGAAGAGAGAATGATGACCAGGATAATGTCCACAGCCCCCAGGGGCTGGGTCCGCAATATCCGGTTGGCAAAAGGCGCGTATATGACCATAATTTGAAGCATAAAAGAAACCGCGCAGGCAAGCAGAAGTTTGGGATTGGTAAGGAAGCCGATTTTGAAGATTGATTCCCGGCTACTGCGGCAGTTGAACGAATGGAATAACTGGGAACAGGCAAGAACCGCAAAGGCGGCGGTCCGGGCGCGCGCCAGGCCGGCCTTCTCCGCAAACAGAACGAAGACGAAAGCCGACAAACTGCAGAGGGTAATCAACGCCCCCTGGCCTAATATCAACATCATCTTCCGTTTACTGATAACCGCCTCGCTCCTTCTGCGGGGCGGCCGTTTCATAATCCCGGGGTCAACCGGGTCAACCCCCAGAGCGAGCGCCGGAAAACCGTCGGTAACCAGATTTACCCACAGTATCTGAACCGGCAGAAGGGGCAGCGGCATACCCGCCAGGGATGCGGTAAACATAACCAGAATTTCCCCGCTGTTGCAGGAAAGCAGATATTGAATAAATTTTAAAATGTTATCGTAGATGCCGCGGCCCTCTTCAACCGCGGCGACGATGGAAGCAAAGTTGTCGTCTGTAACAACCATATCCGAGACTTCTTTGGTGACGTCGGTCCCGGAAATACCCATCGCCACGCCGATGTCTGCTTCCTTGATGGCCGGCGCATCGTTTACGCCGTCGCCGGTCATCGCCACCACTTCGCCCTTTTTGCGCCAGGCGCTGATGATTCGCAGTTTGTGCTCCGGCGAAACCCGGGCGTAGACGGAAATCCGGGGCGCCAACTCCAGAAATTCCCGGTCGTTCAGTCGGTCCAGTTCCAACCCGGTCAACGCCAGGGAACCCGCTTCAAAAAATCCCAGTTCTTTTGCGATGGCGATTGCGGTGTTTTTGTGGTCGCCGGTAATCATCACCGTCCTGATGCCGGCGGTCCGGCACCTGGTTATCGCTTCCCTGGCCTCTTCCCGCGGCGGGTCCGTCATCGCAATCAGCCCGGCAAAGATAAGGTCTTTTTCAATGCTGTCCGATTCATACTGCTCCGGAACCTCATCCAGATAACGGTAAGCGACCGCGATAACCCGCAGGGCCTGGTTGGCCAACGCAAGGTTCTGCTCGAGGATTTGTTTTTTGCGGGATTCGGTAAGCCTAGCCCCCTCACCTCGCCTCTCCCCGTTGGGGAGAGGGAAAGGGTGAGGGGGTTCATATTCCCGCGTGCAGTCGTTAAGGAGGACGTCCGGGGCGCCCTTGACGAAGACCGCCGCGCGCTCTCCTCCGTCTTGCCAAAGACGGATTACGGTCATCTTTTTACGTTCGGAATCAAAAGGGATTTCCTGAATGAATGGGGTCTCCGCTTCCAATCTTTCCTTCTGAATGTCCGCCTTGGCCGCCGCAGCCAGGATAGCGCCTTCGGTAGGGTCGCCGATAATCCGATAGGTGTTGTTTTCCGAAACCAGGCTGGCCGCATTACAAAGAACACCGCAAGAAAGGTTTTGTTTCAATGCCGGGTATTCCTGAGGGTTTATTGCCTTTCCGTCGATCAGAAATTCTCCGGCCGGTTCATAACCCACGCCGGTAACCTGAAATATGGTCCCGCCGGCGTAAATAGCCTTAACGGTCATTTCGTTCCTGGTCAGGGTTCCGGTCTTATCGGTGCAGATAACGGTGGCGCAGCCCAGCGTCTCAACCGAGGGCAGTTTCCGGATTAAAGCGTTCCGCTTCACCATCCGTTGCACGCCCAGAGCCAGGGCGATGGTCACCACCGCCGGCAAACCCTCCGGTATTGCGGCCACGGCCAGGCTTACCGCGGTAAGAAAAAGGTCTATGGCTTTGCCGCCCCTCATTAACCCGATTAAAAAGAGTAGGCCGACCAGTAACAGGCAGAGATAAACCAGCCATTTGCCGAATTGTTCGAGTTTCTTTTGAAGAGGGGTCGATTCCCGGGTAGTCTGCTGAATCATACCGGCAATCCTGCCCAATTCCGTTTCCATGCCGGTCTTCACTACCAGCGCCCTTCCTTTGCCGGAAGCAACCGAAGTGCCCAGGTAAACCGTGTTGGCCCTTTCCGCAAGGGGAACCTCTTTTTCGGTCAGGGCAAGGATTGTTTTGTCTACCGGCAGGGACTCGCCGGTCAAACTGGCTTCCTGGACGCTGAAATTTGGAGTAAGGTAGACCAGGCGGCTGTCCGCCGGGACGTGGTCGCCGGCCTCCAATTCAATCAGGTCACCCGGAACCAGTTGGGAAGCAGGCAGCACGACCGGTTTACCGCTGCGAACCGTTTTTGAAACCGGGCTGGAAAGTTTTTTGAGCGCAGACAGGGACTTTTCGGCGCGAAACTCCTGGATAAAGCCTAAAATGGCGTTCAGGATAACGATTCCGATAATCACAAAGGCATCAACCCACTCCTTTAGAAAACCGGAAACCAGGGCGGCGCCGATTAAAACCCAGATGATAAAATTCTGAAACTGCTCCAGGAATATCCCCGGCAGACTCCGGCCCTTCTTTTCCTGCAGTTGGTTTAATCCGTATTTTTCCCGCCGCAGAACCGCTTCCCGGTCCGAAAGACCGTTAACAAGGTTGGTTGAAAGGGTTTTCTCCAATTCCCTGACGTCCAATTGCCAGTATTTTTCCATCATGAGATGATATTTTACCACATACCCCCCACCCAACCTCCCCCGCCAGGGGGGAGGAATCCGGGATTATATTTTTCCTTTATTTTGTGGTAAAATATAAAGGATGAAAAAAGGGGTGGTCTATCCGGGCAGTTTCGACCCGGTTACCCTGGGTCATCTGGACCTGATTAAACAGGCGCTGACTATCTTTGACCGGGTGATTGTGGCCGTGGCAGACAATTCGGAAAAAAATCCGGCCTTCAACCGTCAGGAAAGAATCCGGATATTGAAAGAAGTAACCGAAGGAATGCCCGGGGTGGAAGTGGACTGTTTTTCGGGTCTTCTGGTTAACTACCTCCGGAAAAAAAATATCAACGTCATCCTGCGGGGCCTGCGTGCAGTTTCCGACTTTGACTATGAATTTCAGATGGTCCTGACCAACCGGCGCCTGGCGCCGGGAGTGGAAACGGTCTTTTTAATGCCTCAGGAGGATTATTTTTTCCTGAGTTCCGGCATGGTGAAGGAATTGGCCGCGCTGGGCGCAGACCTCTCCGCTTTCGTCCCGGCAAAGGTGGAAAAGGAATTAAAGAAAAAGTTGGGGAAAAAATGACAGGCGACCCTGAAAGGGTCGCACTAAATTACCAGATTCCCGCTTACCATCCGCGGGAATGACCTTAAGCGGAGGAAAAATGCCAAATCCTTTCCGGAGACACTCACATTCCCGGGGCGCCAAAAGACGGTCTGCGAACCGGCTTAAACTGCCCGGACTCGCCAAATGCAGCAACTGCCAGTCGGTCATCCTGTCTCACCGGGTCTGCCCGGAGTGCGGTTACTACGATGGGCGGCCGGTAGTGGTAATCAAAACTAAAAGGAAAGAAGAATGAATCCCACCCTGCCCTCCCCAGCAAGCGGGGAGGAAATAGGAAGGGGAAACGGGATTAAAATGTCTACTCCTATCCGCATCGCAGTTGACCTGTCCGGCAGCGAAAAAGGTCCGGCTGAAGCCCTGAAAGGCGCGATACTCGCCCAGCAGGAAGGGAACCTGGAAATAATCCTGGTCGGACAGCGCTCTGCGGTAGACGGAAAAGACCTGGGAGGGTGTTCTTTTCTGGAAGCGCCGCTGGCCATTCCGTTTTCAGAAAAAGTAAGCCGGGACTTGCTGCGCAACCAGGATAGTTCCCTCTTTAAGATTGTAAACCTGGTACGGGAAAACAAGGCGGACGCCGCGGTAAGCGGCGGAAACACCTCCTGCTTCGTGGCGCTGGCCACAACGCTCCTGGGAACCATTCCCAGCGTAGAACGGTCCGGCATCGCTATCTTTTTGCCTAAAATGAGCGGGGCCACCATCCTGATTGACGCCGGCGCCAACACGGCCACCGTTTCCAAACACCTGGTCTCTTATGCGATAATGGGCAGTTTCCTCCACGAGGCCATTTTTAATTCGGAAAAACCCAGGGTCGGCCTGCTTAACGTCGGCGAAGAAGAGGCCAAGGGCAGCGACCTTTACCGCGAAACACACCTTCTTTTAAAGCAGGACCGGCGTCTTAATTTTATCGGCAACGTTGAGGGCCACGATATCTTTAGCCCGAAAGTCGACGTGGTTGTAGCCGACGGCTTTACCGGAAATTGCATTTTGAAAACGGTTGAAGGCGTAGTCGAAGATTTCGCCTCGTTTCTTAAAAACGAGATAACCGGTAAAAAACTGGAAAATGAACCTGTGGTTGCCGAAATACTGAATAAATTTCTCCGGAGGAGCGACTTTGCCGAATACAGCGGCGGCTTCCTGATGGGTGTTTCCGGACTCTGCGTTATCATCCACGGGCGGTCAGGCGCAGAGGCCCACCGAAAAGCGATTCTGCGCGCCAGGGATGCGGTAGCCGGCAACCTGATGCCCCACCTTCGCTCACCTAAAATTTAGCGAAAGCGAGCTGAACGCCAACCGATATTAGATGGAAGACTTGAGAATACATTGTTTTCCGGACAAGGTCCTGAAACAAAAAGCCGGGAAGATAACCAGGATAGACAATACGGTCAAAGAACTTTCCGAAAAGATGCTTGAGATAATGAAAGGGGCGTCCGGAATAGGCTTGGCTTCCAACCAGGTGGGGAAACTTTTCCGGCTGGCGGTTATCGGAAACCTCCCGGACATCCTGGATGAGCCTTTAATACTGATAAATCCGGAAATCAATGATTCCGAAGGCTGGACCACCCAGGACGAAGGCTGCCTTTCTTTTCCCGGGGTTTCGGCGGCGGTGCGCCGCCGGGTCAAAATCTACGCCACTTTTTGGAATTTAAAGGAAGAAGAGATGAAGATTGAGGCCCAGGGATTTCTGGCTCGCGCCATCCAGCACGAATTGGACCATCTGGACGGCATCCTCTTCCCGGACCACCTTTCCTTCCTCCCCCGGCAATTACTCCTGCGAAAATATAAAAACAAGAAAAAAGCGCCTTCTTTTTGACCAACAAGGCATAATTATAGTAAAATAAACAAGTTTGAGTTAAAATTACCGTAGTGTGACCCCCGCCTGCGCCAGGAAACGGCTTCGGCGGATAAACTTTCAGGGTCGCCGTATTTAAATGCCGAATATCTCTCTTTTCAGTTTCAAATAGGTGCGGTAATCCTCCAGGCTGACGTTGGCCGGTACCCGGTGGTCAACGTGGGGGATGAAGCCGCCTTCCTCAACCACCGGCTTCAACCGCAGAAGTTCTTTTTCGATCGCTTTTGGCCCCTTATCCAGAACCATCTTGTCCACCCCGCCCATCAGCAGGACTTCCTTTCCGAACTTTTCCCTGATTAATACCGGGTCGCTGCCGCCTTTTACTTCCAGGGGAAACATGCAGTTTATTCCGCCCTTCAGGTAGGAGGGTATTATGGGC
>CAZBFL010000078.1:5379-5718 GCA_964491175.1 uncultured bacterium | reverse complement strand
ATCCACCAGATATTCCGCACCGCCCTTGAGAAAATAAGCGCGATGAGAAAAAAAGAGGCCAAAAATGGAAAAATGGAAAAAATTGATTAGGAATATTCCGGACTTCCCCCAAAAAGGAATTATTTTCCGCGACATAACTCCTCTCTTACGCAACGGGGAGGCTTTTCAGTCCGTCGTAAACCGGCTGGCGAAGGCCTGCCCGGCCGAAACGGAAATGGTAGCCGGTATTGAAGCGCGCGGCTTTATCTTCGCCGCTGCGGTAGCCAACCGGCTGGGAGTCGGTTTCGTGCCGATCCGAAAAACCGGAAAACTTCCCCACCGGACGGAAAAGGTTACCTA
>CAZBFL010000078.1:238-5369 GCA_964491175.1 uncultured bacterium | reverse complement strand
CCTGGAGTACGGAACGGACACCCTTGAAGTCCATCAAGATTCCCTGCTCAGAAAAAAAAACGTTGTCCTGGTTGATGACCTCTTGGCAACCGGCGGAACCGCGGCCGCGGCTTTCCGGCTCCTGGAAAAAATAGGTGGTCATGTTCTCAAGGCAGTTTTTCTGATTGAGTTGGTCAACCTTAAAGGACGGGAGAAGATTCCTGCCTGTGGCGTTTCCACCCTGATCCGGTTTTGATTAAAACCGGGAGATGGGTTATAATATCAATTTTGACTAACACCGGGGGCGGATAGCGCTCCCATCAGAAGGGGGTGCAATGGAACGCGATTATGAAGCATTTATGATTTTAAACCCCACCCTTTCCGAGGAAGCGGTTGAAAAAGAAGCGGCCAGAATAACCGCTTCGTTTCCCGAAGGAAAGGCAACCTGTCAAAATCTGGGGAGAAAAAAATTTACTTACCCGATCAAGAAACAGATTCAGGGTTATTACCTGCTCTGCAATTTTACGGCTGATGCCCAAAAAAGAACCGGGTTGGAACAGATGCTGCGCGATAACCCGGCGCTTTTGCGATACCTGATCATACGGGCGCTGAGACTTAAAAAGAAAGATTTGAAGGCGCAGGCTTAAGGAGGCGGCGTGTCGGTAAACATAAATCGCGTAATGCTGGCAGGTAATTTAACCCGTGACCCGGAGATGCGTTTTACGCCTTCCGGCACAGCGGTCAGCAACCTGGGGTTAGCGGTAAACAGGGAATATACAACCAAGGAAGGCGAAAGAAAAAAAGAGGTTTCGTTTATCCGAATCGTTGTCTGGGGTAAACAAGCTCAGAGTTGTCAGGAATATCTCAAAAAAGGAAGCGCTATTCTGGTGGAAGGCAGACTGCAAAGCCGTTCCTGGGAAACAGCCGAAAAAGAAAAACGCAGCACCCTGGAAGTAACCGCCGAAAGAGTTCATTTTTTAACCAGGCGAACCGAAGAGCAAACGATGGGAGAAGAAAACTTTGAATACAACGAACCAGAGGAACAAAAAGAAGGGTAAAAAGGTAAAAAAAGCCAAGCGTTTTTTAATCGCTAAGAAATGCCGTTTTTGCGAAGCCGGTATTCTGGATATCGATTATAAAGACGCCGGAGCCCTGCGACGTCATCTTTCCAGTCGGGGCAAGATACTTGCGGCGCGATATACCGGAACCTGTGCCCGTCATCAACGCAAACTGGGCGACGCCATCAAGCGCAGCCGTTACATGGCTCTCTTACCTTATATCGTCCGATAAAGGCGCTCTGGGTGTTCGGACCGTGGAACGCTCTGCGTGACGGACAAGACTATGCAATTCGGAGACGAGCCTCTCCGTGTTCTCAAACGCCGTTCCGACTGAGCCACGGATACTCATCTCCTCATTTTACTTGTCTTGTTTCCGTCACTCCGCGAAGTTCCACTCGCCGAACACCCTCGCTTGAAGAAAGACTGACAACACACTGTACAAACGGATAAACGTAGCGCGACCCTTTCAGGGTCGCCTTTCAAAGGAGCAATTATGAAAGTAATTTTGAGAACCGGGGTTGCAAATTTAGGTGAAGCCGGAGAGTTAAAAGAAGTAACGGGCGGATTTGCCCGTAATTTTCTTTTACCCCGTAAATTGGCTTATCCGGCTTCGAAAACAGCGGAAAAACAGGTGGCGGAGGAGCACCGGGCCAAAGAGCGCCGGAGCATAAAAGAACACCGGACGCAACTGGAACTGGCAAGCAAACTGAAGGATGTTTCCCTTACGCTTACGGTTACGGTTGGAAGCGAGGAACAGCTGTACGGTTCGGTCAGCGAGCGTGACATCGTAACCGCCCTGGCCACGGAATACCAGATAGAATTGGAAACAAAAGCGATTAAACTTGAGGAACCGATTAAGCAGTTAGGCGTTTATCGGGTGCCGGTACGGCTCAGCCCCGAGGTGGAAAGCACCATAACCGTTTGGGTTGTCAAAAACAGTGGATAGCACCGGTTCCAGGGAAACTCTTAATTTATTGGAAGAACGCGTTCCCCCCCACAACCTGGAAGCGGAGATGGCGCTTTTAGGCGCCATGCTCCTTTCTGAAGAAGCGCGTCTGCTGGCTATTGAACAGGTACGGACCGAATATTTCTATAAAAAAGCAAACAGCCGTATTTTTGAAGCAATCTGCAAACTTTTCGAAACAAACCAACCCTGTGACCTGGTAACCCTCACCGACCTTCTGAACCGGGAAAATATCCTGAAAGAATTGGGGGGGCCGGCCTATCTTGCCGGACTGATCGACTTGGTTCCCACCCCATCCAATATCGGCCAGTACATCAGAATAACCGAAGAACATTTCATCCGTCGTTCCCTGATTGACGGTTGTTCTAAAATCATCTCCAAAAGCTACCAGATGGCCGAGGATGTGGACGACCTCCTGGATGACTCCGAAAGAACGATTTTTCAAATTTCGGAAAGACAAAAACAGGATATTATTCCCGTCCGTCAACTGGTAACTCAGAGCTTTGAAACCCTGACCAGGCTTTACCAGAACCGCGAACACCTCACCGGATTGGGCACCGGATTGAAAGAACTGGACAAGATTACGGGTGGTTTTCAAAATTCCGACCTGGTCGTGCTTGCCTCCCGGCCATCGATGGGTAAAACTTCCCTGGCCTGCTCAATAGCCCGCTTTCTGGTAGTGGAAAAGAAGGTTCCGGCGCTTTTTTTCAGTCTGGAGATGAGCTGCGACCAGCTGGTGCAGCGGATGATCTGTTCGGAGGCCCGGGTAAATATCCGTGATTTACGAAGCGGTTTTACCAAAGAACCGGATTGGCCAAAACTCACTTCGGCCGGAGGCAGACTGAGCGAGTCGCCGCTTTACATTGATGATACGCCCGGACTTTCCGCCCTGGAAATCAGGGCAAGGGCGCGGCGGCTGGTTGTCAGAGAAAAGATTAAAATTGTCTTTGTTGATTACCTTCAGTTAATCAGGGGGCGGGGCAGGGCAGAAAACCGTCAGCAGGAAATTACCGAGATTTCGTCCGGCTTAAAAAATCTGGCCAAAGAATTAAAAATCCCCGTGGTGGCGCTTTCCCAATTGTCGCGGGCGGTGGAGATGAGAGAAGAACATCAGCCACGGCTTTCGGACCTGCGGGAAAGCGGTTCCATTGAACAGGATGCCGACGTCGTTCTCCTCCTGGTTCGCGAAGAACAGTACCAGCCAACCGAGGAAAACAAGGGGAAAGCAAAATTGCTTGTGGCTAAACAGCGTAACGGACCTACCGGCGAACTGGACCTTACCTTCATCAAAGAATACACCCGTTTCGAAAACGCTTTTCTCCACAAAGAACCCTGATGGTAACCGCAATTATCGTAGCCGCAGGCAAGGGCGAAAGGCTGGCGGCCGGCGCCGACAAACCGTTCATCAAGTTGAAAGGCCGGCCGATCGTTTCCTACAGCCTGTCTTTGTTTGAGGGAATAACGGAGATTTCTTCGATAATCCTGGTGGTCTCCGGAGAAAAGATGGCCGAAGCCGCTGCCCTGGTTGCCCGCCGCTCTTTAAATAAGGTCAAGGAAATAGTGGTGGGCGGCGCCGTTCGTCAGGAATCGGTATCCAACGGTCTGGAAGCGCTCCCCCTTGCAACCCGGACCGTCCTGATTCACGATGCTGCCCGGCCCCTGATTTCTAAAGATACGGTCGTGCAATTAATCTCCGTGGGAAAAAAGATGGCCGTTATTCCGGTCCTGCCGGTTTCCGATACATTGAAGGAAGTGAAGGGCGGGTGCGTGCTGCGCACGCTTGACCGCCGGCATTTTTATACGGTCCAAACACCCCAGGTTTTTCCGCGGGAAGTTATTCTGACCGCTTACCGTCAGGCAAAACGCTTCGGGACGGTCGGCACGGATGATGCCGCACTGGCCGAAGCCGCCGGTTTTCCGGTGCAAATTATCGAAGGCGAACGCGCCAATATCAAAATCACTTATCCGGAAGACCTTCTTTACGCCGAATTGCTGTTAAAAAATAGAACGATTAATAATGCCTTATCTAATTGAAGTCACGGATGCTTTCAGCGCCGCCCATCAGTTGCGCGGTTACCGGGGAAAATGCGAACACCTTCACGGCCATAACTGGAAGGTAACCATAACGCTTTCGGCAAAAAAGATTGATAAAACAGGCCTGGCGATCGATTTCACCGAAGTCAAAAAGGTACTGTCCGGAATCCTGCAAAAACTGGACCATACTTTTTTAAACGAAGTGCCGCATTTTCAAAAATTAAATCCTTCCTCGGAAAATATCGCCCGTTATATTTACGATTCGGCGTGTTCCTTGGTTCCGAAAAAAAAGGTGGCGGTAAAATCGGTTGCGGTCTGGGAATCCGAAAAAACCAGGGCTGTATATCTGGGTTCTTGAGGGCCCTAAGGACGCAAAAATGAAGAAGGCGGTAGTCCTTTTATCCGGCGGTCTTGATTCCACCACGGTTCTTTACTGGGCAAAAAAGCGGCACTACCAGATATTTCCGCTTGCCTTCGATTACGGACAGCGTCACGGTAAAAAAGAGCTGTACGCCGCCAGGAAGATAGCCCGCCTGAATGAATTAAATCTGAAAGTCATCCAAATCAGCCTGCCCTGGAAAGGCAGCGCCCTTATCGATAAAAGTTGTCCACTGCCGCAGGCCGCTTCGGAAAAAGATATCGGCGGTTCAATCCCTTCAACCTACGTTCCAAGCCGAAACCTTATCTTTCTCGCCTTCGCTTTTTCCTACGCGGAATCGGTTAACGCTTCCCTGGTCTTAATCGGAGCCAACAGCATTGATTTTTCCGGCTATCCCGACTGCCGGCCCCAGTTTTACCGCCTTCTGAACCGCGTGGCGCAGATCGGCACCAAAGCCGGCTGCGAAGGCCGGCGGATCCAGGTTATTACGCCGCTAATCTACCTGTCCAAAGCCAACATTGTCCGACTGGGAAAAAAACTGAAGGTTCCTTTCCGCCTGACCTGGTCCTGTTACGCGGGCAGACAAAGACCGTGCGGAAAATGCGACAGTTGTTTATTGCGCAGCCGGGGCTTTGCGGAAACCGGGATAAGAGACCCGCTTACCTCCGGCAAATAATCAAATTTATTTTTTCGCAACCCCTATGTACACCGCCGAAA
>CAZBFL010000078.1:0-228 GCA_964491175.1 uncultured bacterium | reverse complement strand
ACCTGGCCCTCCGGGGAGTCCCGTCTTTTGGTCATTGCGGCGTTGCTCCTCGTCTATGTGCCGCAGTGGGCACACAGACTTCGTCGCGCCTGGCACTAACCTTAAATCCGGGACTCCAAATAGGCAATTTTATTGTTTAGTAACCCCTTATGCACGCTAAAATAAGCGAACTGTTCTTTTCCGTTCAGGGAGAAGGGATATTTATCGGCTATCCCCAGATATTTATAC
>CAZBFL010000077.1:0-5841 GCA_964491175.1 uncultured bacterium | reverse complement strand
GTTTTGCCCCAAAATGATTTTGTGCCATATTTGTGCCATATTGGGGCTTTTTCGGTATATTTCCCTATATGTTGGTACACCTTAGATAGGCAATGAAAAGGCTTGATAGACAACAGGTTTGCTTATGTGGTGCGGGTTTGCAAAAAAGGGCTCAAACCCATTGGCAAGGTCGTACTCTACCACTGAGTTATTCCCGCGTATACCTTTCAAATCTCCCCTGTTTTAAGAGGTGCGAGGGGGGAGATTTGAACTCCCATGGAATTACCCACCAGATCCTAAGTCTGGCGCGTCTGCCAGTTCCGCCACCCTCGCGTTATATCCCATAATATTATACCGCAAGGGCGTCTTATCTTACCACCGCAATAAATTTTTTAGTTTCTTGCTAAGCGAGGATTATTTCTTTTGCAGCACGCGCAGCGAGTGCGGCAAAAGAAATAACCGAGCACCGTACGCCGTGAAGGAATCGGCTGTTTCGGCTTCACTACGCCTCAACTAGGCCACCCGCTGCCGATGCTGCCTACTCGTCGCATCGGCTGACTTCGCTCCCATCGATTCCCTCACGTAGTTTATCAGGTTGCCGTACGCCGTGAAGGAATCGAACCTTCAACCTACTGATTAAGAGTCAGTTGCTCTGCCGATTGAGCTAACGGCGCGTGAATAATATCACTGCAAATTTTATCCTAAATTCGCCTGAATGGTCAAATTTTAACCGTAACGCAAAACTTAAATTTGACCGGTTTATTTTTTTCAGATAAAATATTTTCAAATATGGAAAAATTAGGCAAGAGGCTTTCCCGCCCGGTTGAAAACAAAAGAATAATTCTTAATGCTATCCGCCGGAATGGGTCCGTCAGCCGCATCGGGCTGCGCAAGACTACCGGGCTGAGGTTGGCTTCAATTACGCATGCAGTTTGTCAGTTAATCAAAGAAGGCTTAATCTCTGAGGGTAAAAAGGTCAGGCAGAACCCCGGAAAGGCGGGCCGCAACCAGGTGTTGCTTGAACTGAAAGCAAAAGCCCGATATGCGATCGGCGTTGAACTGGGACACGGATTTTTCGAATTTTCAGCTCTCGATTTGACCGGAAATCAGGTTGGCCGGAAAAAGATTCTTTGCGACACAAGTCTGGGCAAGTTTGAAATTCTAAAAAAATTGGCTGAGGCGGTATCACGTTTTGCCCGCGAAAATTCCATTTTCTGGAAAGATGTCGTCGGTCTTGGTTTTGTTGACCCGGGCGTAGTGGACATCAGAAACGGAATCTCTCTTTTTTCATCTCTTATTCCTGCCTGGAGAGACGTGCCCACCCGTCATTTTCTCGAGAAGGAATTTAAGGTCAGAGTCCATCTTTTGGGAACTTCCCAGGCAACCGCGCTGGCCGAGAGTATTAACGGCGCCGGTAAAGGGTACAGCGATTTTTTGCGTATCGAATACGGTGAAGGAATTGCCTGTGGAATTGTCAGCGGGGGTAACCTGGCAAGGGGTTCTTTGGAAATGGCCGGAGAGTTGGGCCACTACCATTTCCAGGGAGATCAGACACCCTGTCATTGCGGCGGAGCGGGTTGTCTTGAAGCGATCTGCGCTTTACCGGCCCTGGCAAAAAAGGCGCGTCTGTTCGTGGAATCGGGAATAAGTTCGGCCCTGCTGGAAATGGCGGGCGGGAAGCCGGAAAAGATAACCGGTTTGATGATTTTGGACGGTTTCAAAAACAGCGACCGTCTTTGTCAGCAGATTCTGGGGGAAGCCGCTTCCTGTTTGGGCAGCGCCATATCTAACGCGGTAAACATTTTAAATCCTCAATTAGTTATTTTGGATAAGAATTTTGCCCGGGCCGGCGATTATTTTTTGGAACACCTGAAGCATATTATCAGAAGCGGAACTTTACTGGGCGGAAAATATCTGGAATTTGCGGTTTCCGGACTAGAGGAAGAGGCGGGGACGCTCGGCGGAGCCACCCTTGCGCTGGAGCATTTTTTTGCCGATTATCCCGGACAATAGAGGGCTTGCCGCGTAAACCGGCCGGGAAGTTTTACCCGGGATTTTACAGGGATTTGACAAAGGCAGGACAGATATGTTTCAATTATATACAGTTTTGTAAATAATTCTGATTAAACGGGGTGAATTATGGCGGAAAAAAAAGGAGAAAAAAAGATTTTGTACACCGGCAGCGATACCGAAGGCGGCATAACTTCCGGTTACCAGATGAATGACGGGGTGGCCCTGAAAGTCCCTTATTCATTCTTCGGTTCCATCTATGATGAGGACGAACAACAGATGGTTCTGAAAGCGATGAAGCAGGATTCCCTGACGATGGGGCCCCAGGTGCAGTTATTCCAGAAGGAATTTGCCGCCATCCACCAGGTAAAACATGCTTTCGCCTCCACCAACTGCACCACCGCCATGCACGTGGCGACCCAGGCGTTTAACATCAAGGAAGGCGATGAGGTAATTGTGACACCCAATACCTTTATCGCCACCTCCCTGGTTATTCTCAAGGAAAAGGCCAGGCCGGTCTTTGCCGACATCGACCCCAGGACCTTCAACGTCGACCCAAAGGAGATTGAAAAGAAGATAACCAACCGCACCAGAGCAATCTACGTGGTCCATTACGGCGGCCAGATGTGCGATATGGACCCGATTATGGAGATTGCCAAAAAACACAAACTCCTTGTCCTGGAGGACTGCGCCCACACCACCGGAGCGGAATATAAGGGCCGGAAAGCCGGGTCCATCGGAGATATCGGCGCCTTCAGTTTCCATTCCCTGAAGAATATCACCACCCTGGGTGAAGGCGGCATGATCACCACCAACCGCGATGATCTGGCGGATGCCATCAACAAACTGCGCTGTATGTCCATCACCCACTGGCCCCCGGAACAAAAGGTCTTTACCTTCGGCGATTCCACCCTTGCCAAAACCGGCCTGACCGATTACTGGATTCCTTCCCATTTTGACGTGGATGATACCAACGGCAACTTCGGCAACAACTACCGGATGAACGAAGCCCAGGCCGCCTGCGGTCGGGCGCAGTTGCGGAAACTTGCGATGCTCAGCGAAAAACGCCGGGAGATAGGTCGTTATCTCAGTGAAGGTTTGAAGGGAATCAAGGGCATCACCCCGGTCTACGAAGACCCCAACTGCTACCACGTCTATCATCTTTACACCCTGTGCGTGGAAGAGAAAGAACTGGGCGCGGGCCGGGATGATTTTATGAGGGTTCTCTACAAAGAGGAAGGTATCCAGGGAATTCTCCACTACCAGCCAACCTATGATTTTACCGCTTTAAAGAAAATGGGTTACGGCCGGGAACGCTGTCCGAACGCCGACAAGTTCTTCTACCGCCGGGAACTGAACCTGCCAATACATCCCAGGCTGACCAGAAATGACCTTGACGCCATAATTACCGGCGTCAGGAATACGGCGGAGAAAGTGCGGCGGTAGTCCGACCTGAAACTACCCCTTTTTTCTTTTAATAAAGGAAGGAAAGGGGTAATTTTTTGGGTTAATTTTACAATTTATTTGACAAATTGTCAAACAAAATGTAAGATATTTGGTATGAGCATGGAAGACCTGTTTCTTTCATTTGAAAAGCGCAAAAAACTGAATCAGGAAGCCAAGCAGGGGATTGCCCGGGAAGTCCTGGAGTTGATTGCAACCGGAGATGAAATATTTCTCGGAGCTGGTACTTCGGTGGCTTGTCTCGGAGAGGAACTGGCAAAACCGGGTAAGCATTTTATGCTTAAAATCTGGACCAATAACCTTTTTATCGTCAACCTTTGGTTGAAAGAGCATAACCAGATATTTTCCGATAATTTTGTGGGTATCACCGCCGGCGAGATTTCGCGCAAGAACCTTTCGGTGGTCAACGTGGTGGCGCCGTTTTCGCAAATTGAAAAGGCGATTATCGGAACGCCTGGAATTTCGGCCCGTGGTTTGAGCGCCGACGACATGGATACCGTCCAGCAGATTGAATTCCTGATAAAACGCGTCAGCCGGGTCATCATCCTGGCGGACAGTTCCAAAATCGGCCGGGAATGCACTTATCCGACCAGAAGCATGCGTATGATACGGCTGGATATCAAGAAAGGGAAGAAGTATATTCTGGTTACGGACCGTAATAACGACGCCAGGCCCGGGGTGGCCGAGACCATCTCCAAACTCCGGGATTCTGGTTTTCAGGTCATTTATGAAAAGTAGATGGCGAGGCTGAAGCCTCGCACTACATAAGATATGGATTCCCGCCTACCACACACGGGAATGACAATTTTTTAATATGTGCGGAATATTCGGTTACATCGGCCGGAAAAAGGCGCTG
Organism: uncultured bacterium; assembly: GCA_964491175.1. Classification (GTDB taxonomy): domain Bacteria; phylum Ratteibacteria; class UBA8468; order MWAK01; family MWAK01; genus JAHJUB01. The sequence goes on along the minus strand of CAZBFL010000077.1, from coordinate 1,532 downwards.
CCTTTTATCCTCAAGGGACTGTCCGACCTGGAGTACCGGGGGTACGATTCCGCCGGCGTAGCCCTGATTAACGGAAAAGATTTGGTGGTTGAGAAAAGCCCGGGCAAGGTTGCCGCTCTGGCGCACCGTATTACGGAGAATGGCGCGTCCGTCGGCATCGGCCACACCCGGTGGGCCACCCACGGTTCCCCGAATTACGTCAACAGCCATCCCCACCTCGATTGCCGCGGCCGGATTGCCGTGGTTCACAACGGCACGATTGACAATTTTCAATTGTTGCGAAAAAGCCTGGAGGCCCGCGGTCATTGTTTCTGTTCCGAGACCGACACCGAAGTTCTGCCGCACCTGCTGGAGGAAACGGTCGGAGATTTTGGTTTTACGGCGGAGGCGCTGCGCCGGGCCCTAAAATCGGTTAAAGGTACTTACGGGATGGCGGTTCTTTCGGCCGACCACCCGGACCGGATATTGGTCGCCCGGCACGGCAGCCCGCTCATCGTCGGTTCTTCTGAAGACGGTTATTTTCTCTCTTCCGATATTCCGGCCCTCCTTTCCCACACCCGCTCGGTAACCATCCTGCAGGACGGCCAGGCCGGTTTTTTGCGGCCGGACGGGTTTGAACTCTACAACGTGAAGACGGGCCGTTCCTTTCCCGCAGAAGTTCACAAGGTGAACTGGCAGGCGGCGGCTTCGGAAAAAGGGGAGTTTGGCCATTACATGCTCAAGGAGATTTATGAGCAGCCGTTTGTTTTGAGAAATCTTTTCCGGTGTTACGTTGACGCCGGCCGCCAGGTTCAATTTCCGGGACTGAACCTTTCCGACCGGCGGCTGAAAAATTTGAAGCGGATCGTCATCGCGGCCTGCGGAACTTCCTGGCATGCCGGACTGGTCGCCAAGTATTTTCTGGAAGAGTATGCCTCGGTGCCGGTGGAGATTGAAAACGCGGCCGAATTCCGGTACCGGAAAACGGTCCTCACTTCTGACGATGTCCTGCTGGTTATCAGTCAGTCCGGCGAAACGGCCGATACGCTGGGTGCCCTCAAAAAGGCCTGCCGGGAAAAGGTGCCGGTCTTTGCGGTTTGCAACGTTCCGGACAGTTCCATCTGCCGGCAGAGCGAGGGCGTGATTCTGACCGAGGCGGGCCCGGAAATTGGCGTTGCTTCAACCAAGGCCTTCACCAGTCAGTTGGCGGTTCTCTATCTTCTGGGATTGAAGATAGCCTGCCTGAAAGGGAAGTTAACCCGAAAAGAGCGCCATCAGTTTTTAATGCACCTCTTCCGGATTCCGGAGAAGATGGAAGTGATTATGAAAGAGGCCGGTCAGGCGGAGGAGAGCGCCGCCCAATATTTTCGCACGCCCAACGCGCTCTATCTGGGGCGCGGCTATAATTACCCGATCGCGCTGGAAGGCGCTTTGAAACTGAAAGAGATTTCGTATATCCACGCGGAAGGACTGCCGGCCGCCGAGATGAAGCACGGCCCGATTGCCCTGATCGACTGGAACATGCCGGCGGTGGTTATCGCGCCCAACGACCG
>CAZBFL010000076.1:0-5849 GCA_964491175.1 uncultured bacterium | reverse complement strand
TCGTTCATGTTATAACCGGACGTTATGCCACCTTCTGTATCCGATCCCGTGTACAAAACTTCCTTATCTTCTTTTGCCATTTTTCTGCTCCCTTATTTATTAATTACTTTATTGTAAATTATATATTCAAAATATCTAAATGTCAAATTTTAAAAAATGTTTTCTGCTTTTTTTAGAGAATCTTTATAAAACGAAAATAAACTGACAACTATTTACTGCTGGATCGCCGATTTTTTTAATATTCAACATAAATTTGCCATAGGTTATATTCAACTGGCAGACTCACAGTTTCCGCGTCAAAATCGTGCCAGTCATTTTCGTTTATCCTGACTTTTTTGAGGGGCAGACGTTCCGGATGTGGCAGGTATAATCTGAGTTGGTCCGCTTTCGGAGTATCCGTGCAGATAACCGTTGCTTTTAGGTTATGACGGTCTTCGACCAGCAGTTCTATGCTGAGGATGCCGAAGTATGACGGGGCATTGCGAACAGACAGTTTTTTGCCTGCAGTCAGCCATCTGCGGGGAATCCCGGAAAGAAGATGCAGGACATTTTTTTCTCCCCCCATTTCTTCCCGGATGAGCATATCTCTTAGACATGAAAGAGCAACCGCATTGGCCCCGGAACTCAACGGTTCGGAAAGGTGAATATCTCCGAGGTTTCGGCCCCATTCCCACATCGTCTGCCGGAACATTTCGTTCCATTTCTCCGGGGCAACCCTCAGAGGAAAAACATTGGACGATTCAGGCGCTGAAAAAGTGTCTCTTGACATACCGTGGGCGAGCAGGCCGTAGAAAGAGAGGAGAAATTTTTCCCGTTCGCCCCGCGCCAGCAGAGTCTCAATATAACCGGCGCCGTAATGCGGGTCAATATCGGCGTTGGCCGCGCCGGAATATTTTCCGAGTCTGGCCAAACCGAGGAGCAGGCCGCCTTTTTTTTCGATGTAATCAATTATCCACTTCGCTTCCGGACTTTCCGGCGGAAAGATTTCGCTTTTTAGCATCCAGGCGGCGAAAGCGTGCCAGAAAAATCCCATCCGACATTGCGAAAGGGACGAATACGGTTTCTCCGCGCGCTGATAATTTTTTGTACCGGGTTCGCCGAAATCCGCAGCCATCGGCACAAAAGGATAGCGCGCCGATTTATCTATCAGTCTGTCCAGCACCTTGATAATGCGGGTTTGATAGGCGGCGGCTTCTTCCAGATAACGTTGGGCGGTCTTCGTTTCTCCCAATTCCTGCATCAAGAAACCCGCATCACGCAGTCCCCGCCAGCACTGAGCATTGGTGCTGATGTTTACGGCGGAGGTATGGATGTCACCGCCGTAGGCATGCTTTGGCAGGAGTCCGGCGTACTCGCCGCGGGTGCCGCCGGTTGCCCGGATAATCCATTCCGCAATCCGGACCAGCGGGGGGTGTATCTTCCGAAGCCACTGCCAGTCGCGGTTAAGATAGTAGACATGGGCCGCGGTGGTTGCGGCCATACCGTTGCGATAGTCGTGGTGATAGTTCGATTCATCCATGAGTTCGGGACGGAGCGCTATCTCCACGCCTTCCTTTGCCTCCCTGGAATAGCCATATTTGGCAAGGTCAACGATGGCGACCGATTCCTCCGGACCATAGTATTCTTCATACCAGTAGGCGCCGTAACGCAGGGTTTTCCGGTCAAAGAGAGTGATTAAAATCTGGGACAGAGCATGGCGGTAAAAAGAGTTTAATCGCGCTTCCGGCAATTCCATACTTGCATTCTTGTTCAGAACCTTTTCCCAGTATTGCCGGAAAAACGGCAGGTAAGCCGCAGGTTTCTTGGCGAAACCAGCGGTCGTTTTAAGTGGCGCAGTTACCACCGGAATCGTAAAATGGAGAGATTTCCTCCCGTGCGGGGTCAACGCCACCGGCACCGTGAAGAGGCGTTCCCGGTCAGTGCCGGAGAAACGGCCCGGCTGTTGGCTATGCAGGATAATTTCTTTCTGTTGGTTTTTTACGGTCCGTCCGTCCCCATCCATCCTGTATCCGGTCGGCAGAGAAACAAAGAAGAGCGGGTTGCGGTAAGGATTATCTTTTTCCGGACGGCCGCCGTCAATGGTTTCGTGCGTCGCTTCGCTTTTGTTGCAGCCCATAATTACCGAAAATTCGGTGGTCCGGTCCTTTCCGGAAAGGTTTTCGATTTCCACCTCTACGATGTTGGCATAGGGCCGTGTACCGCAGGGGGTGACGAAAGCCCGGATGGTGTAGACCATGCCATTATGCCGGTAAGAGGTTTCCACGCCGGGTTTATAACCGTCAAGATAACGGTGCTCTGTATGGTTAAGATTGGTACCGACCAGTTCTCCTTCTTTCCCCACCGCGAAAGCAAACCAGCGGTCCACCCACTTTTCCACCCCTTCCATCACTATGCCCAGCCCGTCCGGCCAGGCAAGGGCCATAGACCTTTCCGAACAATGGTCCCAGGCGGAATCTCCGCTGTTCTCCACCATTATCAGTGTACCGTTCCAGGTAACCAGCGTTTCAACCGCATCCTTTTCCCGGCCTAAGGCGGCCTTATGGAAATCAAGAGAGAAGAGAAGTTTGGCCGTGGCGTCGTAGTCAGGTTCACCCTGTTCGCGGATGATTTTCCGGCCCAGAAGGTCCGGGCCGCTTTTATCAATCCGGCTAATCGCTTGCCGGGAAAACGGGGCGGGCATCTTCCGGCCGGCAAAGAGCGGACCTCTGGGACGGCAGGCGGCCGGGTCTGCCGGCAGGGGTTTTTCAAAAAAGTGGACTGCGTTGACAATATAACGACGGGTGGAATAACCTTCATTATTGGCCGGTTTCCACATACGATATCGCAGACAGGTGGTTTTTACCGTAGCGAAATTATACACCCACCTGACAAAACCAAGTTTCCGGTAGTGAAGAATAGCGCTTTCTTCCGAATAGTCGATTACCGGCTTGGCTTTAATGGCGCACCATCGCTGGCCGTTCCAGTATTCAAGCCCGGCGCCGTCCGCAGCCGGCTGATAAATACGGTTTTTAAAGTTGACAAAAGAGATGGCGAAAGCCGCCAGAGTCACTTCAGTCTCGTTAATATTGCCAACGCCGCGCCAGCGAATATCTATGCAATATGTTTTTTCTTCCAGCCCGTTTGCATCTTCGGCGGGCAGCAATTCATATGTTTCCGGGTTTCCGTCGGTCAAAAGTCTTGTCCACCGGGGCGGCCGGTCGTTCTCTCTAATCTCTACGCTGGGCGGATAAGGGGTTATGGTCCCGTAATTGCTCATTGCCTTAATTTTCTTTTTCTTCTCCATTCGTTTTTCCCGCATTTATTTCAAATAAATTAATTTTAATCTGTTTGCCCCATATCCAAAAAACCCCGAATATCTTTCATGGCTTTTGGACATGCCTTTTGCTTTTCATTCCCTTGCCCGATTGGAAATACGCACTTCGTCGATTTTGCCCTGGAAATAATAATCGCCCCATCCCGGTTGATAGGAACCTATAAACATGGTGGCTGTATCGGCAAGATCCTCCTTCCATGGCTTGCCGTCGCCGGATACTTTGACGCCGTCCACATAAATCTGGCCCACGCCGTTGTTATGCTCTTTTCCCCAAACCGCCTTGACATAATGCCAGCCGCCGGAAAGGTCGGCTTTGCCGCTCCACACAACAATGTTCTCTTCCGGGGGAGAGAGCAGGAGTGATATATAGCCTTTATCTGCGAACAGCCACAGGGTGGGGCCATACAGACTTGAGGAACCGCCGATATAAAATATGGTGTTCTTTGTCTCTTTCTCTTCAACACAAACCCAGGCTTCAATGGTAATCTCCGAAAGCGCGCTTATTTTGTCCGTCATAATTCTCAGGTAATTATCCCGGCCATTGAAGTTCAACGCCCAGCCGAACCTGCCCGGCGTTATCCAGCCGGCGCCTTGATTGCTTACCATCGCCTTATTTGGACCGCTGTCAACCGGGTCGCCTTGTTTTTCATCAAGATGGAGCAGAAGCACCGTGTGTTCATCAACGGCGAACGGTTCGGTCGCGGCGGCGTAACGGGCAGCCGCCAGTAGCGCCCCCATGCCAAAAACCAATCCCAAAAAAACTTTTCGTTTATCCATCGTTCCCTCCTTTTCCTGCTGCAAGAAAACTCGTATTAACGGTGTTAGTCTGTTTCGGTTACCGGGATGATGATAACCTTAAAAAGGTCCTTCGGCACCGAAACGGCAAAAGTCCCGCTGCGGTCGGCAATCGGGGTGTATTTGTTTTCCAGGGGGTCGAAAAGGGTGGAAGCGCCGCTCTTTTCCAGGCCCATTTTTTTCAGGTTAAACATGACTTCACCCTGGTAATCTTTATCCGGTGTGGTATTAAATAAAACCGCCAGCAGTTCCTGGCCGGTACGATAGAAACTTACCTTTACGTCGTCATTGTCGATATGGTAGAGGGCGCCGGCTTCCCAATAGGGTATGAATTTCATCTCAAAATCGGTGTCGAAACGGTATCTTTTTTTGAAATCCATCATCTCTTTTCGGACCAGCATATTTGAATAGTAAGGATTGTCAATCAGATTCAGCAGGAACAGAATGCCAAAGTGGTGAATGGTAGGTTCCCGAATCGTCCAGGCATCGTTGAAAGAAGCGCCAAACATCTTCCTCGGCCCGTAGCGGTCAGAGAATAGAAGCCGGATTTCATCCAGCATCGTGATGCCGAATTTCTTGCGGATAATGTCACCGTCGCTCGCCGAATTGCCTTCGTCTTCAATGGTGCGGACTGCTTCCCGGCCCAACAGGCTGGCTTCGTGGTAGCTCCGTTTTATCAGCCCGACATAATCATCGCCCATCGTCACGTCGCAGAAACCGGTAATCGGCACTATGCCGCCAGAGGCTCCCTGGATGACACCCTCCGGCCGTTTCTCCTTAAAGAGAACGTACATCCGCTTTATCAGTTCCCGGGTGGCGAAGACAGACCATTCCGGCATCCGCTTCCCGTTGCGCTGGTAACCGAAATCATTTACCGGGTTGATGTCCGGTTGCGGGAACGCCATATCGTTGTGCAGGCCGGTTACAAACGGATACCGGTCAAGAAATTTGTCAAAAGAGTAAAGAAAGAAATCCCGCCACTTCGCATTGGCCGGCTGAACCTGTGGCTGGTCATACCAGTCAAATACCCGTTTGGGCTGGGTCAGCCATTCTTCCTCGTAATACTTGAATTCAGGGATACGGAAAGAGGCGTAAGTGGGCGCGCAGTAAACCAAAAGCCATTTACGCAGAATTTTATAATATTTCACTATTCTGTCCCGCTCATCAATAAGCACCTTGAACTTGACCGGGTCCACCCGTTCTTCCAGCCCGCGCGGGAAATTACCGAATGGGAGGATGAGGTATTTGTCCGCCGGCAATTCCTTCCGCTGCCCGGCGATAAATTCTTCAATATGGTCGCCCCTGATGAAATCCGGCTCAAAAATCATAAAGTGGTTATCCATGCCGTACTTCTGGAAATCTTTCGGCACCGGCTTGACCGGGAAGGCCTGAAGACCGTAAGTAACTTCAAAATTTTTAACTTCCGGACGGGTCGTCTGCACAAAGTTGACCCGGAATTCAAAACCCGACTCTGCCGGGGAGAAAGCCTGGTAAGGCGCGCCGTTATCCACCGGCCAGTTCCGGCCGGAATCGCTGAACCAGCTTATGCCCTCGTTAAATCCGGAGATGTTGAACATCGGATGGAAATGTTCCGAAGACCACCGGAAGTTATCACCGGTGAGGTTGAAGTTATTCTTATATTCGAGGAAGTCCCGGAAAGGATAGAAGCCCAGTTGTACCACCTCGAATATTTTTGCGTAATCTTTCTTTACCGGAATGACCAGGGAGAAAGATTTAAGGG
>CAZBFL010000075.1:0-5978 GCA_964491175.1 uncultured bacterium | reverse complement strand
GGGTTACCCAGTCCGGTTTTTCCCGACAGGCTATCCGGATAATTTCCGGGCTGGCCGCCATCTCCAGGTTGAGTTTCGTTTTAATGGTTTGGCGCAGGCGGGAGAAGTCCTGCTCCTGGATGTGGCGCCGGTCTTCCCGCAGGTGGCAGACGATGCTGTCGGCGCCGGCTGCTTCGGCCGTCAATGCGGCTGAAACCGGGTCCGGTTCTTTGCCGCGGCGCTGTTGCCTCAAGGTGGCGACGTGGTCGATGTTGACGCCCAATTTTATCTTATCTTCTCGTTTCATGGGTTGACGTTCTTCCTGTTTGCGGCAGGTATATCTCCACGTGATAGACGTAAAGCCAGGCCAATATGGCGACCACCACAGCCAGAATTTTCAATTCCAAATTATTTCTGGTGAAATTCTTAAGATGCTGTCTGTTTATCTTCATCTTTTCCGCCGTATTTAATCGGTAATCTTTTACCGCTCGCCGTTTTTCGCAGCCGTTACCAGCGCTTCGTTCAGCATGCGGGTTGTTTCTTCCACGGAGATGTTGTAGGAGATGTTTCCGTTTCGGGCCGCAGAAACAAAACCTTTTTCTTCGGAGACGATTAAGACCAGGCTGTCGGTCTGTTCGGAAAGACCCAGGCCGGCCCGGTGCCGGGTGCCTACCAGCGGGTTGAAGGTCATCTTTTCCGAGAGCGGCAGGATGCATCCGGCCGCCAGTATCTTATTTTGCGCGATGATGACTGCGCCGTCATGCAGCGGGCTGGCCGGGTGGAAAATGGAGAGCAGCAATTCCCGGCTTATTTCTCCGTTAATCGTCTTGCCGGACGGAACGTAGTCGGCCAGACCCACCTTTCCTTCCAGGGCAATCAGCGCTCCCTGGCGTTCTTTGGCCAGTTTAAAAATTGCCCGGACAATTTCATCCACCTTCTCCTTACTCAATCCGGCGGTTTTTTCAAACGAGCCGCTTTCGCCAATCTTCACCAGGGCGTTCCGGAGTTCCGGGTGAAAGATAATCAGGAGAGCCAGGGCGCCGAAGGCCAGAACCTTTTCCAAAATCCAGTTCAGGGTGCGCAGGTCCAGTATCCGCGAGACAAATGTTACCAGGAAAAGGATAATTAAACCTTTCAGCAGTTGGACGCTCTTGGTGCCCCGGATAATCAGGAAGAGGTAATAAAAGAGGACCGAAAGGAGCGCAATGTCCAGGAGGTCAAGCCAGTAAAATTCAAAACCAAGTCCGGTGTTTCCCATATTACTTTTCGCAACCACTCAAAATTTCCGTCAGTGATTTCAAAAACAACGCGTTCTCTTCCGGAGTGCCGACGGTAAGCCGGATATAGCGTTCCTTCAATTTCGGGTTATCAACCGGCCGCACGATAACTCCCTTGTCTTCAAGCCGGCCGCATATCTTCGGCGCATCTTTCACCAGGTCAATCAGGATGAAGTTTGCTTCGGTCGGAACGTAACCGACCTTCAGGTCCGAAAGGCCCCGGTACAGGTACTTCTTGCCGGTTCGGTTATTCTCCAGGCTTCGGGATACAAACTCGTTGTCCTCCAGAGCCGCGGCCGCGGCCAATTGGCTGGGAATGGTGGTGTTGAACGGCGGCCGTATTTTGTTTATTTCTTCTATGATGGCGGTGTCGGCAATGCCGTAGCCGATGCGCAAGCCGGCCAGGCCGTACAACTTGGAGAAAGTTCGGGCCACAAGCAGGTGCCTTCCGGCGAAGAGCGAAATTCCGCTTGCAAATTCCCGGCTCTCAGCGTATTCGGCGTATGCTTCGTCCAGGACAACGATTACCCGTTTCGGCAGTTCGTCCAGAAGTCCGGTCAGCTCGTCCTTTTTGATGATGGTGCCGGTCGGATTATTGGGGCTGGCCAGGAAGAGAAACTTGGTCTTTTCAGTAACCGCTTCCAACATCCGGACCGGATTGTAACTGAAATCGGGATTAAGCGGCGACTTGACCGGTATCCCGCAGCACATCAGGACCAAAATTTCATAAATGGTAAAGGTTGGTTCCGGCAGGATTACCTCTTCTCCGGGATTAAGGAAGGTTAAGAGCGCCAGAGACAACACTTCACTGCTGCCGTTTCCCAGGATAATCTCTTCGGGCTTGACGCCGTACATCTTCGCTAATTTTTCGCGAACGGCCGGCCCGCTGCCTTCCGGGTAGCGGTTGAGTTGGGAAAGACCTTCCCGGACCGCTTTCAGCGCAAGCGGGGAAGACCCCAGCGGGTTCTCGTTTGAGGCAAGTTTGAACGCCCGTTCCAGCCCCTTTTCCTTCAGGAGAACCGCAATCGGTTTTCCGGGGCGGTAAGGACAGATTCCCCTTACCTGCTCCTTGACGAGGTTTTTAGTATCCATAGAGCCCCATCTTTTTCTTTGCTTCCGACAGAACTTCCGAAACTATCTGACGGGTTTTTTCGTTGCCCCGTTCAATAATCCGGTTAAGCCCCGCAGTGTCTTTTGCCAGTTTCTCGCGTTCTTTTTGATATGGAGAAAGGTATTGAATCAGAACTTCAGTCAGGTTTTTTTTGCATTCGGTGCAGCCTAATTCTGCGGCCAGGCAATTATCTTTAATGCCCGGGCTGTTCGCCTGGTTGTATAAAAGATGGACGCCGAATACCGGGCAGGCGTCCGGATGTCCAGGGTCTTTGCGAAACGGCCGCAAAGGGTCGGTAAACATCGTTGCTAACTTCTGCCGGATATCCTCCGGCGCATCGGAGAGGAAGATGGCGTTTCCGTATGACTTGCTCATCTTTCGGCCGTCGGTGCCCAGCAGTTTCGGGGTGGCGGTCAGAATCGCCTCCGGTTCCGGGAAGATTTCTTCATAAAGATGGTTGAAACGGCGGACAATCTCCCGCGCCAGTTCCAGGTGCGGAACCTGGTCTTCGCCCACCGGTACCTTCTCCGCTTTTACGGAGATGATGTCGGCGGTCTGCAGGACCGGATAACCCAGGAAACCGTAATTGGTTATCTCTTTGTCTTTTAACTGGGTCACCTGTTCTTTGTAGGTCGGACACCGTTCCAGCCAGCCCAGCGGTGTAAACATAGACAGCAAAAGATGCAGTTCCGAAATCTCCGGTATCTTTGACTGGACAAAGACGGTCGCTTTTTTCGGATTCAGGCCGAAGGCAAAGAAATCCAGGAGCATCTCGGTAATGTTTTCCCGGATGCCGAAGGGGTTCTGATAGTCGGTTGTCAGGGCGTGCAGGTCCGCCACTTCGTAAAAACACTCGTACTTATCCTGGAGATTTATCCAGTTGGTAAGCGCTCCGGCCAGGTGTCCCAGGTGCAATTTTCCGGTCGGCCGCATGCCGCTGAAAACCCGCCTCTTCTTTTCTTCCATATAGTTTTATATTATACCTTATCGCTAAAGGTACTTGCAATGTAACCGGAATAACGGTAAAATATTCCGAATAAGTAGGACAGGCGTCTCGCCTGTCTCTTTCGTAGCGCGACCCTTTCAGGGTCGCCAGTGTCGGAGGTCTTATGGCATCAATCAAAGGAACGGAGACGGAAAAGAATCTGCTCAAGGCGTTTGCCGGCGAATCCCAGGCACGCAACCGGTATACCTATTTTGCCGGCGCGGCCCGCAAGGAAGGATATCAACAGATAGCCAATATTTTTGTGGAAACGGCCGAGAACGAAAAGGAGCACGCCAAGGTATTTTTTAAACACCTGGAAGGCGGCGATGTCGAAATCACCGCATCGTATCCGGCTGGAATGATCAAAGACACCAGGGTAAATCTGACGGCGGCCGCAGACGGTGAAAACCTGGAATGGACCACCCTTTACGCGGACTTCGGAAAGGTTGCTAAAGATGAGGGATTTCCGGAGGTCGCACGGTCTTTCGCGGAGATAGCCAAGGTTGAAAAATTTCACGAATCACGGTACCGGAAACTGGTTGGCAACCTGGAAAAAGGAGAGGTTTTCAAGAAGCCGGCCCCGGTAAAATGGCACTGCACCAACTGCGGCTATGTTTTTGAGGGCCCGGAAGCGCCTAAGGAGTGCCCGGCCTGCAAACCCCCGCAGGCGTACTACGAAATCCTCGACGAGACCTTTTAATACCCCTAAATTCCTCCCCCTTGACGGGGGAGGCGAGGTGGGGGTGATTCCTTATGGAAAAACGCCTTTACCGTTCGCCCACGGAACGCCGCATCGCCGGAATTTGCGGCGGTTTGGCCGAATATTTCAACGTTGACCCGGTCCTGATGCGGGTAATCTTTGTCGTTCTCTTTTTAATGAGCGGTATCGGGTTGCTGGCCTACATTATCCTCTGGCTGGTGCTGCCGGTAAGGGAGAAAGAGGCGGGCACCGTTGAGGTTATCACTCCGGACGGCCGGAAAGAGGTGGTGAGCGAACCGTCAAAAACGGAGGAGTCGGTCCGAATAATGAAAAAGCACAACCTTTTTGGCGGGATTATCCTGATCGGCCTGGGCGCTATTTTTCTGGCGGAGAATTTTCTGCCGGTTTACCGGTTTAATAGATTCTGGCCTTTGCTTTTGATTATTTTCGGCCTCGTCATCCTATGGAAATCCGGCAAACGATGAAACCGAAATATCTTATCCTTGGCCTTTTTCTGCTTGTCCTCGGGAGTCTTTTTTTTCTGGACAACCTCTACCCGCTGAACTTTAACTGGGATATAATTTCACGGCTCTGGCCGGTTCTGCTTATCCTCCTGGGAATTGCGGCGCTGAATAACAGGCCGGACGTAAAATCAATCTTTTTTGCTTTGACCGCAATCTTGCTTGCCTTCCTTGTCTTTTCCTCGATCAAGCACGGCCAGTTTTCAATCAAAGAGTTCTTTAAACCCGGCCCCAACATCCCTTCCCACGAAGTCTGACGTTTCCGGCGTCAGATCGCTTCCATCGTTGACGGCGGTTTTGCCGCTATATTATACGTTACGCTGACCACACCGGGTATCTCGGCCGTCATCCGGCTTCCAATCTTTTCCAGTTTCTCCCAGGCCAGTTTGGTTGGCGTTGCTGTTCTTGCGTCGATACTGCTCCAGCACCTGATTTCAATCTGCAGGCCAAAATCTCTCTTTCCGTCGCGCATTCCGGTGACTTTGTCCTGGTGCAGAATCGCCAGATACTGAAACGCCGCCGTGCCGGCCAGTTCTTCTTCAACCACAACAGTCGCTTTTCTGACCAGCCCGACTTTTTCCGGTGTGACTTCTCCGATTATCCGCGCTGCCAGAGCCGGTCCGGGGAAGGGCATCCGGTTATAAATTGTTTCCGGCAGGCCGAGCGCCCGGGCCACTTTTCTTACCCCGTCCTTACGGATTTGCCGCAGGGGTTCCAGAATCCGGTAACCGAATGCTTTCTGAGGGTCGATGCCCAATTGTTCAAAGACGTTATGTTGTCTTTTAACTCCGGCCACCGTTTCGTCTATGTCGGTCAGAATAGTCCCCTGCAAAAGGTGTTTTGCGCCGCTTTCCAAGACCAGCCGTCCAAAGACCTTTTTATAAAAAGTCTGGGTAATCGCTTCCCGCTTTTCTTCCGGGTCAACGATACCTTTCAGGGCGTCAAAAAATTCTTTTTTTGCGTCCACTATTTCAACGGTAATTCCGAATTTCTTAAAAATTTCAGCCACTTTCCGGGCTTCATCCTGCCTCATCAAACCGTTTTCTATAAAATAGGTTTTGAGTTTTGCGCCCAGGGCTTTGTGACCCAAAACGGTGACTACCGCAGAATCGACTCCGCCGGAAAGCGCGGTGATGGCGGTTCCGTCTCCGACCTTTTCCGAAATTTCCTTGACCTTTTCCGCAATAAATCTGTCGCTATCCAGTTCTCCGCCCTTAATCTCTTTTTGTTCCATAAAATTATTTACCGATGGTCCAGCTGGCAGAGCATCCGGCAAGGACGACAAGATAAAGCAACACCACCGTCACCCAAAAAAGATTCTTTTTCATAACGCCTCCATCGGCTCGCCGAAGCCCGCAGGAGGCGGGCGAAGGCGGCCATTTTTAGAATATTATAACATTGACTT
>CAZBFL010000074.1:0-6043 GCA_964491175.1 uncultured bacterium | reverse complement strand
CTGGGAATGCTCGTTCATCAGGGCGCACTTTCTTTCCAACTCTGGACCGGAAAGACCGCTCCGATAAAAAATATGTTCGCTGCCGTCCGTGAAATTTAACTCTGAAGCGCTTTCCGCCCTGCGCCACCGGAACTTCCGCATCTTCTGGTTCGGCCAGTTTCTCTCCCTCTGCGGCACCTGGATACAGAACGTCGCCCAGGGATGGCTGGTTCTCAACGTCACCAATTCCGTATTCCTGATGGGATTGACCGGCGCCATCGCCGGCCTGCCTGTCCTCGCCTTCTCGCTGGTCGGCGGAGCGGTGGCCGACCACGTCAACAAGCGCTCTTTTTTAATCCTTACCCAGGTGGTGTTTGCGTTCCTGGCGCTTATCCTGGCCGTGCTCATCTCCCTGAAGATAGTCGCCTTCTGGCACATTGCGCTGATTGCCGGATTTTCCGGACTGGTAATGGCATTTGACAGCCCAACCCGGCAATCTTTTTTTGCGGAGATTGTGCCCAAAAAAGACCTCACCAACGCAATTGCCATAAACTCCGCCGTCTTCAACACCACCCGAATCATCGGACCGGTCCTGGCCGCCTTCGCCATCGCCAGCCTGGGCATGGCAAGCGCTTTTTACCTTAACAGTTTCAGTTTTCTGCCGGCAATCATCGCCCTCTATTGTATCCGGGGCGATTTCCGGCCTCAACCTAAATCCGAGCGGACAATCATATCCTCTCTTTTTCAGGGCGCCGGTTACATCCGGAAAGATGAACGCATCCGCCTTTTGATTACCCAAATGTCGCTTATCAGTATTTTTGGAATGTCCTGCCAGGTTTTAATGCCGGTCTTCGCCCGCGACATCCTGAATCTCGGAGTCCGCGGATTGGGATACCTAATGGCCTTCTTCGGATTAGGCGCTTTGCTCGGAGCAATCTTTGTGGTCCTCTCAAGCCATTTGACGCGAAGAGAACGGTTTGTTTCTATCGGCGGACTGGTGATGTCTTTGTCCCTGATTTTATTTGCTTTCTCCCAAAACGCAACTTTTTCATATCTCCTGCTTGTTCCGGTTGGCTGGGGCCTAATCACCCAAACGGTAACCATTAACTCTCTGCTCCAGCACTATGCGCCGAATGCTTTGCGCGGAAGGGTAATGGGTTTCTATACCTTTACCTTCATAGGAATGATGCCCATCGGCAGTTTTCAGGCCGGGCTGCTTGCCCACCTGTTGGGGACTCCGGCGGCCGTAGCGATCGGCGGGATAATCTGTCTCGGCGCCAGCCTCTATCTTCTGCTTAATTCCCGGTCTCTCTTTGACAATGCCTAAGGATTGTCGAAAAGAGACCGGCACAAAAAAAGAAGGGCGCCGGCCAGGATAACCACCTGGGGCAGGAAGGCGGCCAGAACCGGCGGAAGATAACCCTGGTTCCCGAGAGCCAATCCGAAGGAAAAAAGCCAGTAGGCGAGCATTGCCAGGAGAAAACCCAGCGTAATCAATATTGGCCGGGAAAAACGCCGGCTGAAGGCCAGGGGTAAAGTTAAAAAAACCACGAAGAGATTGAGCAGCGGATAACTGAAATGGCTCAGAACCGCAGTCCGGATGGCAACCGGGTCCATGCCGGCCCGGTTTAACCTTTCCAGATAGCCAACCAACTGAAACAGGGAAAGCGCCTGAACCGGTTTAAACAAAGGTTCCAGGTCTGCCCGGTCCATCCGGAAATTAAACGAACGCCGGACAAAAGAAGCCTCTTCCAAAACTTCGCCTTCAGTGGAAAACCTGACCCGCAAACCCCGCTCTATCAGCCATCGTCCGTCTTCTTCAATCCGGCACCGCTCCCCCCGGTAAATCTCTTCCAGATTTCCGTCCGGGTAAAAAATGAGTATATTCGGTTTTTCAAAGAGGTTTTCAACCGTTTGGAAACTGTCTGCGTAAAAGAAAAATTGCGGCAGGGCAAGTGTCGGATTGGATATCTCCGACCGGGGTTTAATCCGGCTGAATGAAACCGGGACCGCTGTTTCGTTGATCAGGAAAACAAAGGGAATCAACAACCCGCCCAGAACGAAAAACGGGGAGAGGAAACGGAGCGGGAAAAGCCCGGAACCTTCCAGGACCAGCATCTCCCGGTGCTTGCCCATCAGCCCCAGGGTAACCAGAACCGAAACCAACGCCGCCAACGGTGAAAACTGGACGAAAATACCTGGAACCATCCAGAGGAAGATGCGCGTTACCGCAGCCGGGGAATATCCGCCGTGCAGATAATCGCCCAGGTTATCCACGACGGCGCCGACCAGGCCGATGACGATGAGGGCGATTATGGCCAGCAGGTAGAGTTTAATAAATTCACCGGCGAGGTACTTGTCCAGCCGTTTCATTCCACCCTTTCAAAAAAATAGATTCCCGCTGCTAAAATGACTGCGTCCGGCAAAAAATAGAGGCCGGCTAACTGCGGCTTAACCCGCGTCAGCGCCTCAATCCCGGTCAACGTGAAATAATAACTTAAGACCAGGCCGCAGGAGGCCGTAATACCCCAGAGGCTGCGGGGTAAAGCGATGCCCAGAGGTATACCGACCAGCAAAAACAACAACGGCGCAAAAGCAAAGGAAAACCGTTTCATCTGTTCGGCCCCCGCCTCGGCCGTGCCGGAACGCCATAATTGAAAACTGTTCTTTTCGTAAATCTTCGGCTCCGGTTGTTCTCCTGTTCCGGCAATCTCGGGCAGGGGAAAAACATAGGTTTGAAAGGAGAGCCGCTGGTATGTTTTTGCCTTCCGGGACTCGTAAGTCTGCAAAACACCGTCCTGAAGGTAAAGGCACGGCTTTCCGGAACGAAAAATCAACTTAACCCTGCGGGCCGATATGGTGCGCACCGTCTCCCCCTCCTTTTGATATAGGGTAACCATTCCCTTCTTCCCTTTGCTGGGGATGAAGAGCACGATGTTGGGAAATTCGGTAACGATTGAACCGGGCCGGAGCAGGTTGGCGGTCGGATTCACCCGGACGCCTGAAAAGACGGTGCGGTTCTGATAGAGTCCGTACGGCTGGACGCAGCAGAGCAACCAGAGATTGACCAGAGACAGCAGAAGCCCC
Source organism: uncultured bacterium (assembly GCA_964491175.1). Taxonomy (GTDB): domain Bacteria; phylum Ratteibacteria; class UBA8468; order MWAK01; family MWAK01; genus JAHJUB01. The sequence continues at coordinate 2,977 of CAZBFL010000074.1, read as the reverse complement.
AGGAACAGAAACGGCCAGACCGCATTCTTCAGGGAAATGCCCAGACTCTTGATGGCCAGAAATTCCCGGTCCTGGCTGAAACGGCTGAAGGTAAGCGTGGAACCGATAAGGACAGCCAGAACCAGGCCGTACGGCAAAAGGGAAAAGAGCAGCAGAAAAAAGTAACGAAACAGGATGACGCCGGAAACCAGGTTCTTCACCAGGAGGTCAACCACCTGGAAAAGAGCGCTCAAGGAGAGCAGGAAAAGGATGAAAGCGAAAGAGAGAAAGAATGGCGGGCCGAATTCCGTAATCAGGTAGCGGCTGATTCGCTTCATTTTGGAAAGGACAAATACGGGATTGCTTCGCCCTGAGTTCAGGACAGGCGGGACGCCTGTCCTACCGAAGGGCTCGCAATGACGCTTAGCGCACGACTTCCTTGACGCGCATCAGGCGCAACAGGTTACCCCGCTCAAATTCGTTCAATTTATCGGTGATGGCGCGTATCGTTTCGGAAATTGAAGGGATGAGCAGATATTCCAGGGCATTGACCCGGCGCCGTGTACGCTCGATGTCGAACGACAGCAGTTGGCAACTCTTGGACAGACCGCCCAGGCGAACCAGCGAAGGCAGCAAATCCCTTAATTCGTTCAGCGCAACGTCCAATTGCGGGCTCACCTTAAAAAATTCATAATTCAGGTTCAGCGCCGGCTCTTTAAAACTGAACCGCGGGACCGGCACGTTCATAATCTTGGCCGGAACGGATTGAAAACCCGTCTCAATCCGGGCCGTCTTTATCGCTTGGTGAAAATCTTCTTCCCGCATCAGGCCGCGGCTGATAACCAGATCCAGAAAGACCTGCTTTATTTTTTTATTTACTTCTTCGCTCAATGCCCGGGTTTCTTTGATGAGACTTAAAAACTGATACATCATCTGTTCTAGTTTATCCTGTAACAGCCTGTGCCCGCGCCGGGCCAGGGCCAGTCTGCGTCTCAGACGCAGCAATTCCATCCGGTTCGGACTGACGTTAAGTTGCATTCCGGTAATATTTATTCAAATGCTCTTCGCGCACGCGCTTCAATTCCGGCCGCGGTATCCGCGAAAGCAAACGCCAGCCGATATCCAGCGTCTCTTCAATGCTGCGTACCCGGTCTTCTCCCTGGCGCACAAAATCGTTTTCAAAATTTTCCGAAAATTTAAGGTATATCTTATCCTCTTCGCTCAGGGCCGCTTCGCCCAAAATCACCGCCAGTTCCTTCGCTTCCTTGCCGCGGGCATAACAGGCGAAAAGTTGGTTCATCACGTCGGCATGGTCCTCCCGGGTCTTCCCCGGGCCGATACCCTTGTCTTTGAGACGGGAAAGGCTGGGCAGCACGTCAACGGGAGGATAGACGCCCTGCCGGTGCAATTGCCGGCTTAAGATAATCTGGCCTTCGGTTATGTATCCGGTGAGGTCCGGGATGGGGTGCGTTTTGTCGTCTTCGGGCATAGTCAAAACCGGCAGCAGGGTGATTGAACCGGACTTATCTTTAATCCGGCCGGCGCGTTCGTAGATGGTCGCCAGGTCGGTATAAAGATAGCCGGGATACCCTCTTCGGCCGGGAATTTCTTTACGCGCCGCTGAAACCTGGCGCAACGCTTCGCAATAAAGGGTCATATCAATCAGGATAACCAGGACGTGCATATCCAAACGGAAAGCAAGATATTCGGCCGCGGTCAGGGCAAGCCGGGGCGTGGCGATACGCTCAATGACCGGTTCGTTGGCCAGGTTGACAAAAAGCACCGACCGTTCGATCGCGCCCGTATTTTTGAAATCATCAATGAAGAAGTTTGCTTCCTCAAAAGTAATGCCCATTGCGCCGAAGACTACCGCAAACTTTTCCTCTTTTCCCAAAACCTGTCCCTGCCGGGCAATCTGGGCGGCAATCCGCGTGTGGGGCAAACCGTAGGCGGAAAAGATAGGCAGTTTCTGTCCTCTGACCAGAGGATTCATTCCGTCTATGGCGGAAATTCCGGTCTGGATGAAATCAACCGGGTAATCGCGCGCCGACGGATTGATCGGACTTCCGTTAATGTCCAGATATTCCCGGGCAATCACCGGAGGTCCGCCGTCGCGAGGTCGGCCGGTCCCGTCAAGAATCCGGCCGATTAAATCCGGCGATACTCCCAGTTCCTGGGTTTTACCGGAAAACCTGATCTTGGCCTTGGCCACATCCAGGCCGTTGGTCCCCTCAAAGACCTGCACCAGCGCGCGGTCGGAAGAAATGTCCAGAACCTGGCCGCGGCGAATCGTGCCGTCGCCCAACTCAATCTCGGCCAATTCCGCAAATTTCACGTCAGAGGTCTTCTCCACGACCACCAGCGGCCCGGAAATGCTGGAAACGGTCAGATACTCTTTATACGTTTTATCCACGAGAAACCTCGCTGGTGATATGTTCTTCCAAAAGGTCGAATTCCGCCAACTTGTTTTCGGGAATATACTTCGCCCGGCTGATCTTTTCGCGCACCGGCAAATCGAGAACCTCCTTCAAAACCCTGCCCTTTGCCAGCATCGCCGCCGCCTGGCGGTGAAAATCCAGAATCACCTTGAGCATCCGGTGCTGTTTTTTTAACGAGGTATAGGTATCGATTTCGTGAAACGCGTTCTGGTGTAAAAAATCCTCGCGAATCATGCGGGCGGTCTCCAGGACCAGTCGGTCGGGCGGCGAAAGCGTCTCCACGCCTACCAGCCGGGCAATCTCCAATAATTCCGATTCCTCTTCCAGCAGCCCCATCGCTTCGGTCTTTAATCCAGGATAATCTTCCGAAATTGTCCCGGCTAAAAATTGCTTGATGTTTTCGTAATAGAGCGAGTAACTGTTTAACCAGTTGACAGCCGGAAAATGACGGCTTGAAGCCAGTTTGTCGTCCAGCCCCCAGAAGGCCTTTACCACGCGCAGCGTATTTTGCACCACCGGGTCGGACAAATCTCCGCCCGGCGGCGAGACCGCCCCCATCA
>CAZBFL010000073.1:0-6178 GCA_964491175.1 uncultured bacterium | reverse complement strand
GCGTTCTGCTGAGCCGCTTCCTTTGCGGCCTGGTCTATGACCGCGCTGTTTGAATTGACGACCGGACTGGAGACCGTCTTGTCCTCAAGTTTACCGCCTACCCACCCGCCGGCTACGGCGCCGGCGGCAGCGCCGATGATGGCCCCTCTCCAGGGCCGGTTGGAGTCGATCAGGGCACCCAGGATACCGCCGGAAACAGCGCCTATCCCGGCGCCGGTCTTAGTACCCGGCGACAGACCCTCCCAGGTCGCGCAACCACCCAGCAACACGCCGGCAACTGCTACTACCATTAACCACTTCATAGACACCCCCTTTTTGAATTTATGCTATGTAAAATATTTATACCCGGAATGGGATATCTTGTCAAGCAACGCTACTTGCTTTTGCCCCGCACCGGAATTCCTCTTGACCTTAATTCTTCGGTCTTATTCTTGGAGCACTTCAGGCACAGAAAGACCGGCTTGGCGTTGCTCTTGTCGTAACCGACTGCCTTAACTAACCTCCAGAGGTGCGACTCTTCGCCGCAATTATCGCACCTGCCCTCTTTGATGTGCCAGATTTCCGGTATCGGCGAAGTAAAAATAAACCGGTCCACCCAGAAGAAGATGGCGCCGCCGACCAGGTTGGCGATAATTGTAGAACTGAGGCTACCGCCTAATTGCCGAACGACTAACCAGAGGATGGGCGTGCTCAACTGCCAGCGGATAAGATAGAGAATAAACCGTTTCACGGAAAGCCTCCTTGATTTGTTAATATTATAACATTTGAAGTAAAATATAAAGGTAAAAATGCATGAATTTTCTATCTGTCAGGGTCTGGTGAAGGCAATTCTCTCCGAACTGGAAAAACTGGACCCGCCCAATCCGAAACTGCTGAAGGCATCCATTGTCATAGGCCGCCTGCGGCAGATTATACCGGAAACGCTGGAATTCGCTTACGGAACGCTGATAAAAGAGACGGTAATAACCGGCTCTAAGATTGAAATCATCAGCGCGCCTATTCTGGCAAAGTGTCCGAAGTGCGGCTGGAAAGGCGAAATTAAGGAGAATAATTTCCGGTGCGGCCAATGCGGCTCCGGGGAGATTGGACTGTCCGGCGGGATGGAACTGTATTTGAATAACTTGACGGTGGAGAAAACACCCCCCACCGCGCCTCCCCCGCAAGGGGGGAGGGAACAGTGATGACAAAACATATGGAGATTAAGGTATACCGGGATTTGATGGGCGAGAACGAAAAATGGGCGGCCGAGACCCGGCGATTACTGGCGGAAAACAACTGCGTAATGTTTAACCTTATCGGCGGGCCGGGCTGCGGAAAGACGACCCTGCTGGAAAAGACGGCCGGGCTGGTGGCGGGTAAATTACGCTTTGCAGTTCTGGAAGGCGACATTGAAACGACCCGGGACGCAGAGCGGCTCGCCGCCCTGAAGATACCGGTCAGCCAGTTGTTGACCGGCGGCGCCTGCCACCTGGAAGCAAAGATGGTGCATTACGCCCTGGCTGATTTTAACCTTAAGGAACTGGATATCGTCATCGTGGAAAATGTCGGAAACCTGGTCTGTCCGGCCGAATTTGACGTCGGTGAAAAAGCGAAGGTTGCGGTCCTCAGCGTTACCGAGGGAGAAGACAAACCGCTCAAATATCCCCTGCTCTTCCGGGAAGCCGCAGCCATGGTGCTCACCAAAACGGATTTGCTGCCTCATCTCAATTTCAATAAAGAGGTCTGCCTGGAGAACGTCCGCAAGATAAACGCCAACCTGCCAATTTTCCCGGTCTCTTCGGTTAAGGATGAAGGCGTTGAAAAATTTGTCGAGTGGTTGATTAATGAATGACGGCCTACCGAATCAAGGTAACAGGACTGGTGCAGGGCGTCGGGTTCCGGCCATTCGTTTACCGCCTTGCCTCCCGGTTCGGACTCTCCGGATTTGTCCGTAACCAGCGGGACGGCGTTGACATCCTGGCGGAAGGCCGAAAAGAAGTCCTCAAAAAATTCCTTGACCGGTTGGAGTTAGAAGCGCCTCCGGCCAGCCGGATATCCCGGTTTGAAGTTAAAGAAGTCAAGCCGGTTGGCTGCCCTTCGTTCAAAATCGAGGAAAGCCGCGGCAAAAAAGAGGGCGAACTATTTGTGCCGCCGGATATCGCCGCCTGCAAGGAATGCCTTTCGGAAATGGCTGACCCGGCAGACCGGCGCTACCGATATCCTTTCATCAACTGCACTAATTGCGGACCGCGTTACTCCATCATCAAAGACCTGCCTTACGACCGCCTCAGGACCGTAATGGCTGAGTTCCAACTCTGTCCGGACTGCGGCCGCGAGTATCGGGACCCGGCTGACCGGCGCTACCACGCGGAGCCGATAGCCTGTCCGGTCTGCGGCCCGGAAATTTCGCTCCGGCGTAAAAACAGAACGCTGGCAACTGGGGATGCGGCAGCCAAAAAAGCGGCCGCGATTATTAAGCAAGGTAAAATAATTGCGGTCAAGGGTATCGGCGGCTTTCACCTGGTCTGCAACGCCGGGAATGAAGCAACCGTAAAACGTCTGCGCCGGCGGAAAAACCGGCCGGTCAAACCGCTGGCCCTGATGGCGGAGTCCGCAGAAACGGTTAAGCGGTACGCGGTCCTCTCTGCCGAAGCGGAAAAATTGCTGGCCGGTCCCTGCCGGCCCATTCTGCTTCTAAGGAAAAAACCCGGCAAGAATGACCTATCGGACTCTCTGTCTCCGGACAATAATTACTACGGTTTTTTTCTCGCTTACGCGCCGCTCCATTTCCTGCTCCTGAAAGACGGGCCGGAAGTACTGGTTGCAACCAGCGCCAACCTGTCGGAAGAACCGGTTATCTGCGATGACAAGGAAGCGGAAAAGAGACTGGCCGGGATAGCCGACTATTTCCTGACGCATAACCGTAAGATCGTCAACCGGTCGGATGACTCAATAATATTGCCGGTAAAAAACGAGATTGCCGCGGCGCAAAAAACGCGCCTCGCAATGACACCTGTCTTTATCCGGCGGAGCCGCGGCTATGCGCCTCTGCCCATAATCACCGAGGTTAAATTCCCGGCCGGCCTCGCCTTCGGCGCGGAAGAGAAAGGAACCTTTGCCTTTGCGGTCGAACATACGGTCTTTCCCTCGCCTTATCTCGGCGACCTGAAAAATTACGAAAATTTCCGGTTCTTTGAAAAGACGCTGGATTGCTACCAACGCTTCTTCCGCTTCAAGCCGGAATTTTTGGTCGCGGACCTGCATCCGGATTATCAAAGCCGGCGCAGCGCCGAGAAGATGGCAAAAGAAAAGAAAATACCGCTCTTTCTGGTTCAGCATCACCAGGCGCACGTCGCTTCGGTTCTGGCGGAACATAACCTCAAAGAATCAATCATCGGCGTCGCCTTTGACGGAACCGGATATGGCACAGACAAAACGCTCTGGGGCGGCGAATTCTTCTGCGGCGACCGGCAGAAGATGGAACGGGTCGCTTGCCTTCTCCCTTTTCCCCTGCCCGGCGGAGACCGGGCGGTATTGCAGCCCTGGCGCACCGCACTCAGCCTCCTCCATTCCGTTTTTGGTTCGAAAATCCCGGAATTAAAATCCTTAAAAAAGACAGACCGGAATCAAAAGACCGCTATCCTGGAAACGCTGGAAAAAAATTATCCTTTCGTCAAAACTTCCAGCGCGGGCCGGCTCTTCGACGGCGTCTCCGGGTTGTTGGGACTCTGTCACGTGCAGACTTACGACGCAGAAGCGCCGATACGCCTGCAGGCAAAGGCAGAAAAAGCAGAGTCTCGGTTACCGCGAATTAAACCATATTCATTCAGCCTGAAAGATGACGGGGTTATTCACGTTGATTGGAGACCGATAATCAGAGAAATAGCCGGAGAATTGGAGACGGAAAAAAGTACGGAAATAATTGCGGCCCGGTTTCATCTGACCGTTGCGGAAATCATCAAATCGGTTTGTCTTAAACTCTCGGAAAAGAGTAAAATAGATAAGGTTATCCTGGCCGGCGGCGTATTTCAAAATCAACTTCTTCTGAAACTGACGATGGAAAAGATGACGGCCGCCGGATTTTCCGTATTTTTGCCGGAAAAACTGCCCATCAATGATGCGGGTGTCTGTCTGGGACAGTTGCTGATTGCAAAATCAGAATACCGGCGACCCTGAAAGGGTCGCACTACGAAATCATGTTACAAAGGTAAAGATAATAATTATGTGTTTGGCGATAATCGGCAAGGTGATTGAAATACGGGAGCCGGTTGGACCGGACGCTTTTCCGCAGGGATTGGTGGACGTATTAGGCATACGGCGGACAATAAGTTTCGGCCTGCTGCCTTCGGCGGAAAAAGGCGATTACGTCCTGGTCCACGCCGGATTTGCCATCCAGAAACTGGACCCGAAAGACGCGAAAAAAACGCTGAAATTGTTAAAAACGGGATTGCCGCGCAAACTACGCTCGCAATGACAAATACACAAAAAATGCTGGCGGAGATACGGGCGCTCGCCGGCCAAGAACCGATTTCCATTATGGAGGTTTGCGGCACACACACCGTTGCGGTTTACCGCAGCGGCATCGCCGGCCTGCTGCCCAAAAACCTGCGCCTTATCTCCGGGCCCGGCTGCCCGGTTTGCGTAACTGCCGAATCGGACTTTTACCGTTTCTTTGCCTTAAGCCGGAAAGAGGGAGTAATCATCACCACCTTCGGAGACCTGCTGCGCGTACCTTTTACCCCCTCACCCCGCCCTCTCCCCCAAGGGGAGAGGAGGAAGGTAGCCAACCTGGAAAAAGAGCGGGCAAGAGGCGCGGATGTCCGCATCGTTTACAGCCCGATGGATGCGCTCACAATCGCGGAAGAAAACCCCGGCAAAGACGTTGTCTTCCTGGGGGTTGGATTTGAAACGACCGCACCGGCAATCGCAAGCACGGTCCTGGAAGCAAAAAATAACGGGTTGAAAAATTTTTTTCTCCTTTCGGCGCTCAAAACTATTCCGGCGGCGATGGAAGCGCTTTTGAACTTTCCCGGGGTACGGATTGACGGCTATCTCTGCCCGGGCCACGTAAGCGTAATTATCGGCTCACGCCCCTACCGATTCATCCCGGAAAAGTATTGCCGGCCGGCGGTCGTCGCCGGTTTTCAGCCGGAAGATATCCTGGAAGGATTGCTGCTTATCTTGAGGCAGATTAAGAGCGGTAAGCCGAAAGTGGAGATTCAGTACCGCGCGGCGGTGCGCTCCGAAGGAAATGAGGTTGCCCAAAAACTTATTCGGCGGGTCTTTTCAGCCGGACCGGCTTCCTGGCGCGGTCTGGGCGTAATCCCGAAAACCGGCCTGGAATTAAGAACGGAATTTCAGCGGTTTGACGGACAACAACGCTTCAAACTGCCTGAAGGCAAAATTACCGAATCGAACCCGGCCTGCCGGTGCGGAGAAGTAATTACCGGAGCCATCACGCCGGAGGACTGCCGTCAGTTCCGCCGGAAATGCACGCCGGAAAAACCGCTGGGACCCTGCATGGTCAGCGTGGAGGGAACCTGCGCCGCGCATTATAAGTATAATAAATAATGAAGGACAAGATAACTCTGGGACACGGAAGCGGCGGCAAGCTCAGCGCCGGATTAATCCGTGAATTTCTCAAACCGCTGGGCAACCCGATTCTCAACCGGCTTGAGGATAGCGCCGTCTTTTCGCTCTGCGGAAAGACGGCCTTCACCACCGATTCGTTCGTGGTCCAGCCGCTCTTTTTTCCCGGGGGCGATATCGGCTCTCTTTCCGTCTCCGGTACCATCAACGATCTGGTCAGCGTCGGTGCTTCGCCGCTCTATCTCTCCCTGGCACTCATCATTGAAGAAGATTTCAGCCGGACGGACCTGAAGAAGATTATCTATTCGGCGGCCCGGACCGCAAAGCAGGCAGGCGTTAAGATAGTTACCGGCGATACAAAGGTGGTGGACCGGGGAAAAGCCCACGGACTCTTTATCACCACCGGCGGCTGCGGCCTTATTCCGGATAATATCGTTCTCGACCGCAACAGGATAAAGATTGGAGACGCGGTGCTGGTCAACGGACCAATCGGCGACCACGCGGCCGCGGTGATGCTGGCCCGAAACGAATTTTCATTCTCAGGAAGAATCAAGAGCGACGCCGCGCCTTTGAACGGTCTGGTCAACCGGTTGCTCTCCCGGCTTAAGAC
>CAZBFL010000072.1:0-6179 GCA_964491175.1 uncultured bacterium | reverse complement strand
ATTCCGGTCATCGTCGTCTCCGGACGGCTCGCCGAGGCGGGCGATTTGATTCTAAAACCGATGAAACGGTCCCTGAACGAACACCTCATGCTTCTGACAGACCGAAAAATCCGGCTGGTCAAGGGCTGTCTGGGAGAAGACAGCGCCCTGCTGGGCGCCGCCGCCCTTGCCTGGGACGAACTCTTCACCTCTTCCTTGTGAGCGCTGTTGACATCTTCCGCGCGGTGGTTTAAAATACTTATTGGAAAATTTCCATTAAATGCGGAGGCGTGTAAAAAATGGCACCTAAAATAGGCCTGGCCGAAGTTGAGATAACGCCGCCGGTCGGCAGTTCCCTGGTCGGTTATTTTGAAGACCGGAAGAGCGCCGGCGTGCACGACAAACTTTTTGCCCAGACGTTTCTTTTTCAGTCCGGGGAAGAGCAGGTTGTTTTAATTACTTGCGACCTGGTTGCTCTTTTACCGGAAACGGTCAATGAAGCCAAAGATTCAATCGGCCGTGAATTTTCAATTCCGCGGGAAAATATCTTTATTCATTCTACCCACACCCACACCGGTCCGGCCGCGGTCGGCGCTTTCGGTGTTGAACAGGACGCAAACTACGTCCGGTCTTTACCCGGGCTTATCGCCGGTTCGGTCCGGCAGGCGGTTACAAATTTGGCGCCGGGCCGCATCGGATTTGGCAGCGGAGCAGAGGCCGGCATCTCTTTTAACCGCCGTTACCTGATGAAAGACGGGACGGTGCGCACCAATCCCGGCGCCGGTGATGCCTGGGAGAAAATAATCGGAAAGGGCAACCCGGATATAGTAAGACCGACCGGACCGATCGACCCGGAAGTGGCGGTGATGAGGGTAGAGGATGAAGCCGGTAATTTACGGGCGGTTCTGGTTAATTTCGCCTGCCACCTGGATACCATCGGCGGTAATTTGATTTCCGCCGATTATCCCGGGGTCATCCGCCGGGTAGTGCGCAAAGTCAAGGGTGAAAACGTGCTGGTGAGTTTTTTTACCGGCGCCTGCGGCAATATCAACCATCTGGATTTTGTGACCGGAAGATTAAAGACCGGTTATTTTACGCACACCGAATGGATGGGCACCATCCTGGCGGCCGAAACGATAAAGGTGGTTGAAAAGATCGACTGTGAGCCTCTCCGAAAGATAAAGGCAGCCGCCTGCGAACTGGAAATTGCGGTAAGGCAGCCCACCGCCGACGAAGTGAAATTTGCCCGTCGGGTACTTGAAAAAAGTCCGGAAAAGTTATCGCCGGAAGACAGGGCGGAATTAAAGCGAAGAAGCAACCTGTTTGGCGATGAAATTGCCTGGTTGAAAGAGATGCTGCTGGTCGTTGACAGAGGAAAGAAGAAGGAAGAGGTGCCGGTCGGCGCGGTGCGGATAAATGATGCCGGGTTTGCTTTTTTGCCGGGGGAAGTTTTTGTGGAATACGGCCTGCGGATAAAAGCCGAATCAAGGTTGAAGCCTGCGTTTGTAATTGAATTGACCAATAACGGCCTGGGATACATACCGACCCGGCAGGCCTTTTCCGAAGGCACCGGTTATGAGGAGCGCCTGGCGCGGAGCAGCAGCCTGGAGCCGGCCGCCGGGGACTTGATTGCGGATAAGGCGCTGAATTTGCTGGCGTCGTTGTAAACAAATGTCATTGCGAGCGAAGCGAAGCAATCTCGTTGTAAGGTTTGAGATTGCCGCGGCGAAAAACACGCCTCGCAATGACCATAAAATTCAGGGGGCATTTTATGGTTAATTGGGGAGTAATCGGTTGCGGAGGGATTGCACGGCGGCGCACCATCCCGGAAGGGATTCTCACGGCGGAGAACAGCCGCTTGACCGCAGTTATGGATGTTAATCTTTCGGCGGCTAAGGAGATGGCGAAAGATTTAAAAGTCAAATCCTATGACACCGAAAAAGAACTGTTGTCGGACCCGGAAATCAACGCGGTTTACATTGCGACGCCCGCCTGCCTGCACGCAAAGCAGGCGATCGAGGCGTTGCGTTCCGGCAAGAATGTCCTGGTGGAAAAACCGCTGGCTCTGACGCTTCCCGATTGCGAATCCGTAATTAAGGAATCGAAAAAACAGTGCCGGAAGTTAGGGGTGGGGTATATGATGCGGTTTCACGGTCTTCACCAGCAGTTAAAAGCGATAATTTCCGAAGGCCAACTCGGAAAACCGGTTTTGGGCCGGGCCCAACTGTCCTGCTGGTATCCGCCGATGGAAGGGGCCTGGCGGCAGAACCCGCAGCAGGGCGGAGGCGGTTCTCTGATTGATATGGGCAACCATCTCATCGACCTGCTGGAATATATCTTTCAGTTTCCGGTTACGGAGATAAGCTGTTTTACCGGCAACCTCGTTCAATCGTATCCTTCGGAGGACAGCGCTCTGGCCACGGTTCGTTTTCAAAACGGTGCTTTGGGTATGGTTGATGCGTTCTTTTCCATACCGGACAACTCTTCCCGCAATCTCCTGGAGATTTACGGAAGCGCCGGTTCGGTCCTGGCGGAAGGAACCATCGGCCAGGGGCCGGCCGGAACCGCGCGCGCGTTTATTGAAAAGGGGATGAAGGGATATGAAGCCGAACAAAAAAGGTCCCAGCCCGGCGGGGTGGATTTAAAGTTCTCGCTGGTAAATACCTACCGGGCGGAGATTGAAGAGTTTGCAAACGCAATCCTGGAAGACCGCAAACCGATTGTTTCCGGGGAAGACGGTCTGTGGTCTCAGAAACTGGTTCTGGCGGCTTACGAATCGGCCCGGACCGGCAAGGTTGTTAAGGTGTAATTTTTCCCCTCACTATGCCTCTCCCCACAGGGGAGAGGATTTAAGGTGAGGGGGACTGTTTGTATTTTTCAAGGAGGATTTATGGCGGAAAAATTGGCAATTGAGGGTGGAGAAGCAATAAATAAGGTTCCTTTTCCCAAATGGCCTTCTTTCGAGGAGACCACCATCCAGAAGGCGATGGAACCTCTGCGCACCGGAAAGGTCAACTACTGGACCGGCGAGATGGGCGTCAGGTTTGAGAACGAATGGGCGAAGTGGAACGGCGCAAAGTACGGGATAACAACCAGTAACGGCACCAGCGCTCTCCATACGGCGGTGGCCGCTCTGGGGATAGGGCCGGGCGACGAGATTATCTGCCCATCTTATTCGTTTATCGCTTCCTCGTTCTGTATTCTCCAGGCGGGCGCCTTGCCGGTCTTCGCCGATGTGGACGAAACCCACACCCTTGACCCGGCAGACATTGAAGACAAGATTACGGAAAGGACAAAGGCCGTTATCGTCGTCCATCTTTACGGAGTGGTGGCCGACCTGGACCCGATAGTGAAGATTGCCAAAAAGCATAACCTTTTTGTCATTGAAGACTGCGCCCAGTGTTTCGGCGGTATCTACAAGGGAAAGAAGACCGGGACTGTCGGTGACGCCGGTTGCTTCAGTTTCTGCCAGAGCAAGCATTTTACCACCGGCGGAGAAGGCGGGGCGGTAATAACCGACAACGAAGCGCTGCAGTGGGAGTGCCGGTCGTTCCGAGACCACGGGTACGATGTCAAAGAAAGGCTGAGGTTGTTGGAATTGGAAGCGAAACTCACCTACATTCACAACCGGGTGGGTTTTAACTATCGCCTGACCGAAATGCAGTCGGTAATCGGTCTCTGCGAACTGGAACGGCTTGACAGCTGGAACCTGGCCAACCGGAGGAAGAACGGCCGTTTTCTGATTGAAGCCCTGAAAGACCACCCGCTGGTTTTGCACCCGCCGCTGGATACCGAAGAAAGAGAGAACGCTTTTTGGTGGGCGCCGTTTGTGCTTGATGCCGACCGGCTTAAAGTTCCGGTAAAACAGTTTGTGAGCGCCATGGAGGCCGAAGGCGTTCCGGTTTACGGCGTTCAATGGCCGGAGATGTACAAGGAGAAGGCCTATCTTGAAAAGAACGGTTTCGGTCGGTTAAAATATCCTTTCAACGACCCTAACGCCCGGAAGATAGATTATGCGGCTTTTGACTGCAAAAAGGCAAACTGGCTTTCCAGGAGGACGATGTCGTTTTTTACGCACCCGGTTTATACCCTGAAGCATATGGAACTTTACGCGGCGGCGTTTAAAAAAGTGGCGGCTGCGTATATGAAATAACAATAACAAAACCTCTCCCGGGGGGAGAGGAACGGTGAGGGGGATTATGGATTTGATGAAAACATTGAAGGGTTCTTTGCTGGAAAACTTTTTCCCGGCGGGCTGGGACCTGGCCAGGATTGACCGCTGCTGCAGCAATCCGGCCCGGTCGGTTTGTGACCGTCAGTCGTGGTGGAACAAGAACTTCGTTCCGGTCCCCTGCGTATCTCTGGAAGAATTTGATATTAAGATGGGCCATGAGATTGCCCTGGAAATCTGCCTGGCGAAAGAAGAGAAGCGGGAACTTATTTTGATTCTGCCGGTCGGGCCGATGGGGATGTATAAGTGGGCGGTCTATTTCCTGAAGGAATGGAAAGTTGACTGCAAACACGTCCACGGCTTCAATATGGACGAGTGGAGCGACCGAAACGGAAAGACCCTGCCCCCAAATAATCCCGGCGCTTTCCAGAATGCGATGGAAGGCGCTTTCTATGGTCCGCTCGGGTCTTTGACCGTACCGGCCGGCCAGCGCCATTTCGCAACCCCGAAACTGCTGCCCGCTTACCCGAAAGAGATTGAAAGGCTGCGGAAGGCAGGCGCCAGAACGGTGCTGATATTCGGCATCGGCCGGGTTTTTCACATCGCCTTCTGGGAACCGCATTTTGCCGCGGAATTTTCCAGCACGGCGAAATGGAAAGAACAGCCCTATCGCCTGGGGGCAAAACTGCATCCGCTGACTATAGAGCAGAATGCGATCACCAGTTTCAAGAGCCGGACCACCCTGGTGCCCTGTTTCGCCAATACCATCGGCCCGGGAATATTTCTTAAGGCGGACAAAATCATCGGCGGCTGCGACGGAACTCTTGGCCGGGGAATGATGTGGCAGGGGATGAGTTTATGGGTTACCCTGCGTTACGGAACCTCTATCTGGGTACCCAGCAGTTTTATGCCGACCCTGCCCGGCCGGTTGTTTTTCCTGAAGGAGTTGGCCGGTCCGCTGGCCGCGGAATGTAATTGACGGAGGACGAGGAATGAGAATATTAGCCGTGGGCGCCCATCCTGATGATATTGAATTTCTTTGTGCCGGAACGCTCCTGAAGTTCCGCAAGCGGGGTGACGAAATATTTACCGCCGTTTTATGCAACGGCGATAAAGGCCATTACGAAATCGGCCCGGAAGAGTTGGCCCGCATCCGGCGACTGGAGGCGGAAGCGGCGGCGAAATCGGAAGGCGCAACCCTGGTCAGCGTCGGCGCTTTTCCCGACCTGGAAGTTTATGCCGACAGCGAGAGCCGCCGGAAAGCGGTGGAAATAATCCGGCAGGCAAAACCGGATTTAATCTTAACCCATTACCCGGATGATTATATGTGCGACCACTCTACGACCGGACGATTGATAATAGACGCTTCTTTTGTGGCTTCGCTGCCCAATTACCGCACGGAAAATCCGCACACCGAATCAATCCCGCCGCTCTATTTTATGGATGCGCTGGCCGCCGTTAATTTTCAGCCGACCGATTACGTGGATATTTCGGATTTCATTGAAGAAAAAGGGAAGGCGCTTTTATGTCATCAGAGCCAGTACAAATGGCTTAAAGACCACGACGGCATTGACTACGTGGATTTTATGAAGAAGCACAGCGCTTTCCGCGGTATTCAGTGCGGCGTCAAATATGCGGAAGCATTTCAACGCTACGCGGTCTGGGGCCGGATACGGCCCGGCAGCAGCCTGCCTTAGGAATATTATCTCCGCCCGGGAGGGGACGGTTGTGGTCCCGGCGGTCTTCTTTGTCCGGGGGGTCCTTCCATTCCTTCCGGGCCGTAAGCCGGCGCCTGCAGTTCTGAAAGTTTCTTTTCGGCGTCTGTTTTAAAAGGGGCGGCCGGGTCGAGTTCCAGGGCGGATTGGAGAAGAGTAACAGCCTCCTCTTTTTTGTTTTCCTTCAACCGAACCAGCGCCTGGTCGTAATTGAAACGGGCCTGAAGTTTCCTGATCTCTTCGGCGTAAGGCGCGTCCGGGTTTTCCCTCAGGGCGGTTTGAATTAAAGGGATTGCTTCCGTTATCTTTCCTTC
>CAZBFL010000071.1:1536-6233 GCA_964491175.1 uncultured bacterium | reverse complement strand
GAAAGGTCAATTTGTCCAGATAAAATTTTGTCTTCATATGGGGAATGCGAGATTATACTATACTTTGACGTTGTAGTATAATATGAAATCAGGTTGAAAATCAGGTCCTGAAAATGAGGAGCGTATGGACATAAATATTATGAAATGGCTCTATATAAGACCCGAAGATTTAACCATTGAACGGCAGCAACTGATTGACGAGGGACGCGACCTTTCCCGGGTTGATGCTGAGTTCAAAAAATTTGCCGGGTTGAAACCGGATGGTTTCATGGACCGGCAGAAAGAGCTGGGCGTTTTTCTGGACCGACTTGCCGGACTTCCGATGAGAAAAGGTTATGCCTACCGGGAACCGTCGGACCTGAATGAAATCAGGAGACTCCGGCCGAAAGGTCCCCGGCAGATTAAAATTTTCCTCAATAAAAAAAGACTGTACGACAAAATGCTCGGCGCCTGGTTTGGGCGCTGCGCCGGCTGCCTTCTGGGCAAACCGGTGGAGTGCTGGATGTCCGAAAGAATGTGGGGATATTTAAAAGACCTGAACCGTTATCCGCTGAACGACTATTTCCGGTCCGATGTCCCGAACGATATCCAAAAAAAATACCGGATATCCCGGGAAACGGCGTTTATTGACCGGGTGGACCACATGGTGGAAGACGACGATACCAATTATACGGTTGCCGGACTGGCAATAATAAAAAAGTGCGGATTCGATTTTACTCCGGCGGACGCAGCATTCTTCTGGCTGGAGAATATTCCCATTCTGCATACCTGCACCGCGGAGAGGGCGGCTTACCGGAATGTAAGCCGGTTGATATTCCCGCCCGCCTCGGCAACTTTCCGCAACCCCTACCGGGAATGGATTGGAGCCCAGATCAGGGCTGATTTCTTTGGTTACGCCGCGGCCGGAAATCCGGAACAGGCGGCCGAACTTGCCTGGAGAGACGCATCAATCAGCCACGTCAAGAATGGAATTTACGGGGAGATGTGGGTTGCCGCGATGCTGGCGGCGGCCCCTTTTTTGACGGACCCGAAAAAAATCATCCGGGCCGGCCTTTCGGAGATACCCGAAAACTGCCGGTTGAGCGAGGGTATTAAAGAGGTTGTCGCCTGGCACGAGGCGGGCATGGGTTACCAGGAGGCCGTATCCGGAATACACGCGAAATGGGATGAAACCTTTCCCCACCACTGGACACACACCATCAGCAATGCGCAGATTGTCGTCCTGGGCCTTCTCTGGGGCGAGGGTGATTTCGAGAAATCAATCTGCCGGACCGTACAGGCCTGTTTTGACACCGACTGCAACGGGGCAACGGTCGGGTCTGTCGTCGGCATGATGCGGGGAGCAAAGGAACTTCCGGCAAAGTGGGTCAAACCCCTTAACGATAAGATTGAAACCGGAATTTCCGGTTATCATCTGACAACCATTTCCGGACTGGCAAAAGAAGGATTCAATCTGTACCGGAATAATCCGCTGAGGTAGTTCCTACATCCACACCTTCCGATCCAGGGCGCGGTATTGGATGGCTTCTGAGATGTGCTCCACCTCTATCTTCTCGGAATTATCCAGGTCCGCGATGGTCCGGCCCACCTTCCTGAGTTTATCGTAGGAGCGGGCGCTCAGGGAAACAGATTTTACAGAATGGAATCAAGGTGTTTCCAACCAACTACGTTTCCGGCGGTTCGCTTCTGATTCTCTTCTCCACTGTAGACAACGAATTCATGCGCCGGTGCCGCGCCGGTTATCCTGCGCCAATATTTTAAACCCGCAAAGAAATCATCGGTGACGGTCCTGCCCGATTTTATTTCAACCGGAACCACATCATTTCCCCGTTCAAGAAGACAATCAATTTCATTGCCGGTTTTGTCCCGCCAGTAATAACAGCGGGGAACCGCGCCTCCGTTAAAACTGTTTTTCATTATTTCGGAGATAATCAGCGCTTCAAACAAACTTCCTTTCAGGTAGTGGGTGGAAATCTGTCTTTCGTCCTGAATACCTAAAAGAGAACAAGCCAAACCGGTGTCGTAAAAGTATATTTTCGGCATCTTTACCAGCCGCTTGTTAAAATTTCGGTAATACGGCTTCAGCAAAAAAACGATGTAACTGGACTCAAGAATTGAAAGCCACGATTTGGCCGTGTTGTGATTTATTCCGCAGTCGTTGCCGAGCGAAGACAGGTTGAGAATTTGGCCGTTCCGGCCCGCGCACAATCTGAGAAATTTTTGAAACGCGCTCAAATCGGAGATGTTTTTGATAAGACGGACGTCCCTTTCGACATACGTTTGAATGTAATTCGGGTACCAGTCGGCCGGCGATATCTTCTTGTCGTATATTCGCGGATAGAACCCTTTAAAAATGTAACTCTCCGAATTCTTTAATTTAAGAGACGTCCCCTCCAATTCCGACAAACTTAAGGGAAGAAGATTCAAGATGGCGGTTCGGCCGGCCAGGGTCTGGGAAATATTTTCCTGGAGCAGAAAATTCTGGGAACCGGTCAGGATAAAATTTCCGGTTTCATTTTTCTTGTCTACCACCGTCTGGATGTAGGAAAAAAGACCCGGGGCCCGTTGAATTTCATCGATAATTGTGCCGTTGGGGTAATTCGCCAGGAAACCGCGCGGGTCCTGCAGGGCAAATTCCCTGGCATCAAGTTCTTCCAGGGAAACATAGGCAAATTTCGGGAAGACGTTTTTTACCAGGGTGGTCTTTCCGGACTGACGGGGACCGACCACGGAAACGACCGGAAATTTACAGGATAACTGCTTAAGTTTCTGCGACAAGGCCCTTTTAATCACGGCGATATTTTATAATACATCGGACAATTTGTCAATACAATTTACAATTTGTCCGAAATAAACCGGGGTGTTGCGCTTTCCCCTACACCCACACCTTCCGGTCCAGGGCGCGGTATTGGATGGCTTCTGAGATGTGCTCCACCTCTATCTTTTCGGACTTATCCAGGTCCGCGATGGTCCGGCCCACTTTCCTGAGTTTATCGTAGGAACGGGCGCTCAAAGAAAACCTCTCCATGGCGGCCTTCAGGAGGTTGTCGGCTTCCGGGGCAAGGATGCAGTGTTCTTTAATCTGGCGGCCGGAAAGGGAGGCGTTGGTGAAATTACCCCCCCACCGCGCCTCCCCCTCCAGGGGGGAGGGATGTTTCCGGTAACGCTGCGCCTGGACCTGGCGGGCGGATTGAATACGGCTGCGGATTGTCCTGGAATTTTCGCCGGTCGGCCGGTTATCGCCCAGGTCCGCAAACGGGACCGGCGGGACTTCAACGTGCAGGTCAATCCGGTCCAGGAGCGGGCCGGAAAGTTTGCTGCGGTATTTGGCAATCTGGGCGGCCGGACAGCGGCAGGATTTGCGCGGGTGCCCCAGGTTGCCGCAGGGACAGGGGTTCATCGCGGCAACCAGGATAAAAGAGGCCGGAAACGAAACGGCGCTCTTAGCCCGGGAAATGTGGACCAACCCCTCCTCCAGGGGCTGACGTAAAACCTCCAGAACGCTGCGGTCAAACTCCGGAAGTTCATCCAGGAACAAAACCCCGTTGTGGGCAAGACTGACTTCTCCGGGCCTGGGTATGGAACCGCCGCCGATAAGCGCTACGTCGGAGACGGTGTGGTGCGGGTTGCGAAAGGGGCGGTTCCGGATAAGCCCTTCTTCCGGCAGCAGACCGGCCAGACTGTAAACCTTGCTGGTCTCAATCATCTCTTCAAGCGTAAACAGCGGCAGGATGGACGGAACCCTTTTCGCCAGCATCGTCTTGCCGGCGCCGGGCGGCCCGATAAAAACAATATTATGTCCGCCGGCAACCGCCACTTCCAACGCCCGCTTGGCGAATTCCTGGCCCCGGACTTCCGAAAAATCGGAAGGATACTCGGGCCGGGATTCAAGGAGCGCGTCCGGTTTCAACCGGAACGGCGCTATCTCTAACTCCCCCTTCAGAAAAGAAATTGTTTCGGAAAGGGTTGAGACGGGATAAACCTCCAAACCTTCTATAATTGCGGCTTCCGGAGCGTTTTCCCTGGGCAGGATAATCTTTTTAATCCGGTTCTCCCGGGCAAATAGAGCCATCGGCAGCACGCCCCGGACCCGGCGCACCTCTCCCTGAAGGGAAAGTTCACCCAGCAGATAACATCCGGCCAGGGTTTCAGCCGCAAGGGATGGCATTCCGCCGGTAGCCACCAGGGCAACGGCAACCGCCAGGTCAAAAGAAGGACCTTCTTTCTTGATTTCGGCCGGGGCCAGGTTAACGGTAATGCGGCGATAGGGAAAAGGGAGGTTTGAATTTTTTATGGCCGGTTTAATCCGGTCCCGACTCTCCCGGACCGCCTGGTCCGGCAGGCCGACGATCGATATCCCCGGCAGACCGCCGGAAACGTCTACTTCAATCCTTACCGGATAAGCATTGCAGCCGAAAATACCCAGGGAATTGACGGTGGAAATCATATTACGTTCCTGGTCAGGGAAATTTTAGGGGCCTTTTCGGATAGGTCAACACCTACGAAATCAAAACGGATGGGTTGGTCGAACTCGCCTGACTTTTGCAGATAGGAAGAGGCCGATTTCTCCCAATGGGAAATCTTCTCCCGGGTCAGGGATTCTATCGGGCTTCCGAATTCCGAACCGCGGCGGGTGCGGACTTCAACGAATACGGTCGTCCGCCCCTCCCGGGCGATTAAATCAATCTCTCCGTAGC
>CAZBFL010000071.1:0-1526 GCA_964491175.1 uncultured bacterium | reverse complement strand
GCGGTATCCCTCTTTTTCCAGGAATGCGGCGGCCATCTCCTCGCCGACCCGGCCCAAATCATTTTTTAGACCTTTATTTCCGCCGGGTTTATCCGACGCCGCTTTGATTCCGGTCCGCAGCATATTCCGCGAACCTTAGCGCGCGCCCCGCAACTCTCCGTCCCGCAAGTGATACATCTTGGCGCGGCGGCTCTTGCCCGGCTTGACAACCTCAATCTTCTTAAGAATCGGGCTGTAAAGAGGCACGATACGTTCCACGCCTTCTCCGTACGAAACCTTGCGCACCGTTATGGTGGCGCCCGTCCCGCTGCCCCGTTTGGCAATAACCGTTCCCTTGAATATCTGGGTGCGTTCTTTCCCGGCTTCGACCACTTTCAGGTGCAAGGCGACTTCATCGCCGGGCTTAACCGCGGGAATTTCTTTCTTAAACTCTTTTTCAATATCCTCAATCAAGTTCATCTTGCCTCCCATTCAACGTAGGGACGCGATTTATCGCGCCCGCGGGTCGGATAAATCCGACCCCTACCTTTTCTCGAAGCGTTCCCATTCGCTGTAAAGACAACCGCAAAAATTTTGATGATAGAGGCCCAGTTCCCTACTCCGGGCGTGCGCCTCTTTTCCGTTAAGCCGGAAATCCCGGTAAAGAAACTCGACCCCGGTTTTTCTGCTTATTTCCAGACCGAGTTCTTTCAGTTTCTCGTGGTCCTGGTGCCTGCTGGCCAGAAGCGTGGTGGTAAAAGCATCAAAACCACCCGTCTTTGCGGCCGAAGCAACCTTTTCCAGGCGATGCCGCCAACAAAAAAGACACCGCTCTCCTTTACGCTGGGCGCCGACCAGTCCGGCGAGAAAATCGGAAAAATCCGGTTGCTCCGTCTGCAAAGGCAACCGGAGATTTTCAAACAGGAAACCGGCGGTCATCAGCCGCCGCTGATACTCAGAATAAGGATGGATATTAGGATTATACCAGTAACCGGTCAGTTGGTTCCCTTCTTTATTAATCGTTTCCTGAGGACCCAAAACGCAGGGGCCGCAGCAGACATGAAGCAGAATACGCACTGTTTTATTTTAGCATTAGCGCGGAAAAGACGTCAATTATATTTGTGTGCTAAAATATTTGTAAAATGGAATGGAAATCATTTGGAGACAATATCTCCATAGCCGGTAAACCAAGAGAAGTGCGCTCGTTAAAATTACCGGATGCGCTCGGCAACTTCCGGCGCTGCCGGGTTACCACCACCTGGGATTTAGACCATTACGGTTTCACCCGGACGCCGGCCGTCGGACAACTGGCCAAAGACAGGGAAGGTAAAATTGGCGCGGTGGTTATGGGGAAAAGCGGCGGTTACCTGAAAGTCGGGCGATTTCCGAACCGGCAGACATTTCTCTTCGTCCCGCTCAACAGTCTCAGCCAAAAAGTAAAAAACGGCCTGCTGAAAAACGAGGGTCTGGAACTATTCACCGAAGGAAACCTGCTCTTCGCCCGCCAAAGGGAATAAAAAAAGAGGGAGGGGCACAGCCCCTCCCCT
>CAZBFL010000070.1:0-6237 GCA_964491175.1 uncultured bacterium | reverse complement strand
CTATAATTCTGTTATTCCTAAAGAAAAAAATCTTTCCGGCGCCACCATACCCCTGCCGGCGTTTGTTTCAACCTTGCGCCGCATGAAACAGATCGTTTCCGCCGGGAAGAACCTGGTGCGGCTGGACTTAAGGAGAAACAACCTGAAGGTTTCCGGTGAAACCGCCGGAGTGGGAGAGGGGGCGGAAGAAGTGGACATCTCTTACCAGGGGGAATCCGTCACCCTTAACTTCAACCCGGACTATCTCCTTGAGGGGGTCAGGGGGTTGGAGGGAGAAGAGACGTTCTTTTTTGGTCTAAACCACAATCCGGAAAAGCCGAGTTTAATCAGGTCTTTAAAAGCCGGCGCCGACTACCTGTATCTGGTTATGCCGATGCGGTTATAAAAAGCCTCGGGAGACCGTGGAAAAGATAGGCGACATTATCAGCCGGGTTTTAAAAAAAGAAAGACGGTTTTGCGAAGAGAAAGACTACCTGTCTTTGTGGGAAGAGATAGTGCCGAAAGAAATAAGGCGGCACGCCCGGGCAACGGTTCAAGACAAGAAAATTTTTGTCTGGGTGGACAACCCAACCGCCCACCACAACCTTTTTTTACAAAAAGAAAAGATTGCGGCCGAGTTTCAGGGGCGGGGGCTGGAGATAAAAGAGATAATCATAAAACAGGGGCAGACAGACAAGAACCGGAGGAAAAATGTTTCAAGGTTCAATCGTGGCAATCGTCACACCGTTTAAGGCCGGGAAGATTGACGAAAGAAGATTCGGGGACCTGATAGAGTGGCAAATTAAGGAGGGAACCGACGCAATCCTGTCCTGCGGCAGCACCGGAGAGGCGGAAACGCTTTCCATGGAGGAACACCAGCGGGTGGTGGACTTGTCGGTCGAGGCGGTGGCGGGTCGGAAACCGGTAATCGCCGGCACCGGCTCTAACAACACCACCGAAGCGCTTCACCTTACCAGGCACGCTAAAAAAGCCGGCGCAAGCGCGGTCCTGATTGTTACCCCCTACTACAACAAACCGACGCCGGCCGGCCTCCTGCTCCACTACTCGGCGATAGCCGACGAGGTTGAGATACCGATTATCCTCTACAACGTTCCTTCGCGGACCGGTATCTCGCTTTTACCGGAGACGGTTGCCGAACTTTCCCGGAAGCCAAACGTGGTGGCAATTAAAGAGGCCTCCGGAAGCCTGGACCAGGTCAGCGCAATAAAATCCCTGTGCGGTATCACCGTCCTTTCCGGAGACGACTCCCTGACCCTGCCGATAATGGCGGTGGGCGGCGTGGGCGTAATTTCGGTTGCCGCAAACGTCATACCGAAGGGGGTTGCCGACCTGACCCGCGCTTTTCTGGCCGGAGACCCCAAAAAAGCGAGAGAAATACACCAACGGCACTATCCGTTGTTTCGGGCTCTTTTTTACGAAACCAACCCCATTCCCGTCAAGACAGTCCTGGCCTGGATGGGCAAAATAGCTCCGGAATGGCGGCTTCCGCTATGCGCCATGACCAAAGAGAATGAAGCCCGGTTACGCAAAGTCGTCGAAAAAGCGGGGCTGATTTAAAAAAACGACAGGCGGGACGCCTGTCCTACCAAACAATGTGGTGGCAGAGAAAAAAAACGGTGCTCGTTCCTTCCCGGCAAAAGGTGGAGGTGAAGGCCGAGTCCTGGGCAAAATGCCAGGGCTGCGGGGCCAACCTGTACGAAAAACGGTTGCAGGAAAACCTCTGGGTTTGTCCCCGGTGCCAGTTCCACCACCGCCTGGCCGCGCTCCAGCGCATCGCCATAACCCTGGACGAAGGTTCTTTTAAAGAGAGGGACGCAACCATGCAGTCCGGGGACCCGCTCTCTTTCTCGGCGGTGAAGGCCTATCAGGACAAGGTCCGCGAAGACCAGGAGAAGACCGGGGTTTTGGATGCGGCGATCTCCGGCGAGGGGACCGTAGGCGGTTCCGAGGCAGAGTTTGTGGTGATAGACAGCCGGTTTATGATGGGCAGCATGGGTTCGGTGGTCGGGGAAAAGGTGGTGCGGGCCGCGGAACGAGCCCAGACAAAACAGGTCCCGCTGGTTATCTTTTCAGCCAGCGGCGGCGGAGCAAGAATGTACGAAGGAATGTTCTCTTTAATGCAGATGGCAAAAACTTCCGCGGCGATCGGCCGGCTGGCCGAGACAGGCGTGCCCTACGTCTCCGTCTTGACCGACCCGACCATGGCCGGCGTGGCCGCCAGTTTTGCGTTTTTGGGTGATTTTATGATTGCGGAACCCGGCGCCTTGATCGGCTTTACCGGGCCGCGCGTCATCGAACAGACCATTCGGGCCAAACTCCCGGCAGGGTTTCAACGCTCAGAGTTCCTGCTTAAAAAAGGCGCGCTTGACCAGGTGCTTCCCCGCCGGGAAATAAGACCGTTTCTGGCCCGCCTCCTCTCCCTGCTCTCGTCCTGACCGCCACACCCCCGCGACATTTTTACAATGGATAAGAAACCGTCCTGGCTGAAAAAACGGATTTCGACAAGCGCGGAAAGGGAAGAGACCGAAGCAGCCATAGCCGACCTCGGCCTGCATACTGTCTGTTCTGCGGCGCTCTGCCCGAACCGGTCCGAATGTTTTAGCCGGAAAGTCGCCACGTTTCTAATCCTGGGGAACACCTGTACCCGGAAATGCGCTTTTTGCGGAGTTGCAAAGGGTCTTCCGTTGCCGCCCGAGGAGGGCGAGCCGGACCGGGTGGCGCAGGCGGCGGCCCGGTTAGGCCTGGAGTATGTGGTTATTACCTCGGTGACGCGCGACGACCTGCCCGACAGGGGGGCCGCCGCTTTTGCCGCAACCCTGGCTGCCGTCCGCCGAAGAACGCCGCACGCCCGGGTAGAGGTTCTAACCCCGGATTTTGACGGCCGGCGGGAACTGTTGAGGCTGGTTCTGGCGGAGAAACCGCTTGTTTTCAACCACAACCTGGAAACCGTTCCCCGGCTTTACCGGAAGGTGCGGCCGCAGGCCGCTTACGAGACCAGCCTTGGCTTGCTTCGGGCGGCCAAAGAAGAAGGGGCGGCTTTTACCAAGAGCGGCTTGATGCTCGGCTTGGGCGAGGAGAAAGAAGAGGTCCTGTCGTCGTTCTCCGACCTCCGGAAAGCCGGTTGCGACATACTGACTCTTGGGCAGTACCTGAGACCGAAGAAAGAGAGCCTGGCGGTGGTCCGCTACATACCGCCGGCAGAGTTTGAAGGGTATAAAAAGATCGCCGAAGAGATGGGCTTCAAAGCCTGCGCCAGCGGACCCTTTGTGCGCAGTTCCTACTATGCCGCCGACCTGTTTAGGCAAGTCGTTGCTTTACGCTAAAGGGTGCCATCGGCTATAATAATAAAACACAAAAACCACACCCCCTCCCCATCGCGGGAGGGGTAACGGGGAGGGGGAGTCTATGGAAGTTAAACTTCCGGAAATGGGCGAGGGGATTGAAGAGGCCGGCATTTCTTTCTGGTACAAAAAAGTTGGCGAGACCGCAAAAGAAGGTGAAGACCTGGTGGAGTTGACCACGGAAAAGACCAGTTTCAACCTGCCGTCGCCGGTTTCCGGGACGGTGAAACAGATTAGCGTCGCAGAGGGCGAAAAGGTAAAGGTCGGTCAGACGCTGGCGATTATTGAATAATTCGGGAGCACACAATGCTTAGCTGCAAATCGGAGCGGATCGCCGGGCTTCCGCCGTACATTTTCGAGCGGATAAATCGTCTTAAGGCGCAGGCAAGAGCCGAAGGCCGCGACTTGATTGACCTGGGCATGGGGAACCCTGACCTGCCCACGCCGCCGCACATCATCGCCAAATTGAAAGAGGCGGTTGACGACCCGAAGACGCATCGCTATTCCGCTTCCAGGGGAATCAAGGGTTTGCGCCGGGCGATGGTCGAGTGGTACGCGAAACGCTTCGGTGTTTCGCTTGACCAGGAAAAAGAAGTGGTGACGGTTATCGGCAGCAAGGAAGGTTTGTGCCATTTTGCTCTGGCCGCCTTTAACGCCGGAGAATCAATCCTGACGCCCAACCCAACCTATCCGGCCCACTATTTCCCGTTCAAAATCATCGGCGTCCGTACGGTGGACATGCCGCTGCTTCCGGAGAACAATTTTTTGCCGGACCTGGGCAAGATCAACCTCAAGACCGAACCCAGACCCAAAGCGATGCTCCTTTCTTTTCCCCACAACCCCACCACCGCGGTGGCCGGGCTTGATTTTATGAAAGAGGCGGTCGAATTTTGCCGCCGGAACAACCTTTTTCTGCTCCACGACCTGGCATACGGAGAACTTGTTTTCGACGGCGGGTCTGCGCCCAGCATCCTGCAGGTGCCGGGCGCCAAAGAGATAGCAATTGAGTTCTATTCTCTATCCAAGACTTACAACATGGCCGGCTGGCGGGTCGGCTTTGCGGTGGGTAACGAGGAGCTGGTAGGCGCGCTGGTGAAACTTAAAAGCTATTACGATTACGGCATCTTTACGCCGATACAGGTGGCGGCTATCGCTGCCCTGAAAGGCCCCCAGGATTGCGTGGCGCAGACAAGAGAGACGTACCGGAAACGACGGGACGCGCTGGTTTCGTGCTTGAAAAAAGCCGGCTGGGACGTGCCGGTTTCGCCGGCCACGATGTATCTCTGGGCCCCCTTGCCGGAGTCGCTGCGGTCGATGGGGTCGCTGGAATTTGCCACCCTCCTGATGGATAAGGCCGACGTGGCCGTTTCGCCGGGCGTCGGTTTTGGTCCGTACGGCGAAGGTTTTGTGCGAATCGCCCTGGTAGAGAACGAACAGCGCCTGCGCCAGGCGGCGCGCAACATCGCAAAAATATTGTAGCGCGACCCTTTAGGGTCGCCGGCTCTGATTTTATGAACACAAAACTGTCCCGGCGGATAAAAAACCTGGCGCCGTCAGCCACCCTCGCGGTTGGCCGGAAGGCGAAGGAACTTCAGGACCAGGGGGTTAAAGTTCTTAATCTTTCGGTGGGTGAGCCGGATTTTCCGGCGCCAACCGAAGCAAAAAAAGCGGTAATCGCTGCGGTTAAGGATAACTTTAGCCGGTACACGGACAGCCGGGGAATACCGGCTTTGCGGGAAGCGATCTGCCGGCGGGCCAGGGAAGAGACCGGGCTTGTTTACGGGATCAACCAGGTTATCGTTTCCTGCGGCTCCAAACACACCCTCTATAACCTTTTCCAGTCCTTGCTGGACCCGGGCGACGAGGTGCTTATCCCGGTGCCTTATTGGACCAGCTATCCGGAGATGGTGAAACTGGCCGACGGTGTTCCGATTTTCGTGCCGGCCGGCACAGACCTGAAAGTAAAACCCGGAGACCTGGAACGTTTCTTTACGGACAAAACCAGGTGCCTGATTATCAACAGCCCCAACAACCCCTCCGGCGCGGTCTACACCGAAAAAGAACTGGAGGATATTGCGCGCTGGGTGCAGAACAAAGAGGTTTTGGTTATATCGGACGACGCCTACCAGCGCTTTCTTTATGACGGGCAACCCTTTTGCAGCATAGCCGCTTTCTCCGGGATGGACGAGCGGACCGTAATCGTCGGCGCCGCGTCCAAAACCTACGCGATGACCGGCTGGCGTATCGGCTGGTTTTTAGGGTCCCAGGAATTAGCCGACGCCTGCGCAAAACTCCAGGACCAGTCAACCTCAAACCCCTGTTCTTTAAGCCAGAAAGCGGCTCTGGCCGCGCTTTCCGGAAACCAGCGGGCGGTGCAGGAGATGTGCCGGGCGTTTCAGCGGCGCCGTAACCTTCTCTTGAAAATTCTTTCCCCGGTCAGGGGAATTTCCTACCCGCACCCCGCCGGCGCCTTCTACCTTTTTTTCACCCATCCGTCAATCAAGGACTCGGTTGCGTTCGCCTCCCGGCTCCTGGAAGAGGCGCAGGTCGCCCTGGTGCCGGGCAAGGCTTTCGGCATGGAGGGATACCTGCGGCTTTCCTACGCTGTTTCGGAAGAAGTCCTTGCGGAAGCAGCCAACCGGCTGGCCGCGTATTTTGCCAAAACATCCTAAGATGTCATTGCGAACCCGCTCGGTAGGACAGGCGTCTCGCCTGTCCTGTTGTTGGGGCGCGGCAATCCCCGCTTACGACATGCGGGGACGGCGTCTTTTTAAAAACGGGTTTGCCGCGTCGCTAAAAACGCTCCTCGCAACGACAGCGCTGTTTTTCCTCTCCCTCCCCGTCTTCGCCCAGTCCGCCAGCCCGTTTCAGTATCAGTTTCAGCCCCACCAGGCAA
>CAZBFL010000069.1:0-6271 GCA_964491175.1 uncultured bacterium | reverse complement strand
ACCTGGGAATGGGTGGTAACCGCGGTTTCATCTCCGGAAGGCAAAAGGAAATTTGGTTTTATCAGTACTTTTTCCGTCCGTCGGAAAAAAAGGCCGGCTTCCAGCGTTTCAAAAATTTGCTGCGCCGCCGTCAGCACCTCGCCCGGATAATAAGTCCGGCACTCCGCAAAAACCACCTTGCCCATAAAAGTGTACCCTGAACCGTTTATAACTTGTTTTGGGCGAAGGAGAGGGTGGATTTCAGGATTTGCGTTACTTCCCGGCGGGTTAAACCGGCGCCCATCCCGACGTTGAAGTATTTTGTCTCGGTAAAGAGGTCGTCTTCGTGATGGCCGTCGGTGTTAATAACCAGTTTTCCGCCCAGCCGGCGCCAGAGTCCAACCAGATACCCGTTGGAGATAGAATGGCCTTTGCGGGCAGAGACTTCAAGCAGCACTCCCTGCTTCCTGGCGAAGAGAAAGTCCTCTTCGGAGATGAGGCCCGGGTGGGCCAGGATGTCAATGCCGGCTTCCAGGGCTTTGCGGTTCGTGCCGGAGACTACCGGTTCCGCCAGTGTCTCGCCGTGGACCAGAACCAGTTTGGCACCCATCTTCCGCGCCTCTTTCACCAATCCCTTGATGGAACCGGCCGGCGGGTGGGTAACTTCCGCGCCCGGTATAACCCGGATGTCTTTTACCTGCCGGTTAATCTCTGCGGCCACTTTGACCGCCTCCGGCACCACCCGGCCGAGGTTGGACGTATCAACGTGGTCGGTAATCGCGATTACCGCATACCCTTTCACCTGAGCCCGGCGTACCAGTTCCATCGGGAAATAGATACCGTCGGAAAGAAGGGAATGGGTATGTAGGTCGATTAGTTTCATTGCGCCTCCGTCTTAAGGTTGCGTACTTCCACGTCAACCTTTACCACCTTCATGCCGGTCATCGCCTCGACCGCCTCTTTAACCGCTTTCTGAACCTCCCAGGCCAGCTGGGGAATATCGCTGCCGTAAGCCACCTCTACGGAGAGTTCAAAGAAAATTCCGCCTTCCCGCACCTTCACCTTTACCGAATGCTGGGGCGCAGCCCGGCCGAAAAGTTCCGTGATTCCGCCGATGAGACCCGGGATGATGCGGGTAACGCCGGGAACTTTGCCGGCCGCCGTGGCCGCGATCGCCGAAAGGACTTCGTGCTCAATCTTCAGGTTACCGAAAGATTCTTTAGCCATTTTTTCCTTTTTCCAGGAAAGTTTCAATCATCCCGACGTAATATTTTCCGCTCAGGAAACCGGCGTGGTCAAGGAGACGCTGGTAGAGCGGAACGGTTGTTTTCAACCCGGTTATTTCCAACTCCATCAAAGCGCGGCGCATCCGGCTTAAGGCCTCCGGCCGGTCCTTCCCCCGAACGATCAACTTTCCGATGAGTGAATCATAAAAGGGCGGCACCGTGTAGCCGGAATAGATATGGCTGTCAAAACGGACGCCCGGACCGGAGGGAACGCAGAGTCTTTCAATCCGGCCCGGACTGGGCCGGAAGTTCTGGTCCGGGTCCTCCGCGTTAATCCGGCATTCAATCGCAGCCCCGCTTATCTTAACCTGTTTCTGAGAAAAAGAGAGTTTCTCCCCGCCGGCGATACGCAATTGCTCCTTGATGATGTCTACGCCGGTCACTTCTTCGGTTACCGGATGCTCCACCTGAACCCGGGTATTCATTTCCATAAAGTAAACGTGGAACTGGTCGTCCACCAGAAACTCAATGGTGCCGGCGCTCCGGTAATTAATCTGTTTTACCAGGCGCCGGGCGTAGCCGCAAAGCCGGCGCCGCATCCTGGAAGTGATTACCGGCGAGGGCGCTTCCTCAATCAGTTTCTGGTGCCGGCGCTGCAGGGAACAGTCACGCTCGCCCAGCGCCACCACGTTACCGTGGTTATCGGCCAGAACCTGGACTTCAACGTGCCGGGGACGTTCAATGTACTTTTCCAGATATACGTCCGGATTGTCAAAGGCGGCCTGGGCTTCGTTCTGGCAGGCGTCCAGAGACGGCAAAAGTTCTTTCGCCTCCCTCACAATCCGCATTCCGCGGCCGCCGCCGCCGCCGGACGCTTTCAAAATTATCGGAAAACCAACCTTCCGGGCCAGCCTTGCCGCTTCCTCTTTGGTTTGAAGGGGCGAGATGGTACCGGGCAGAATCGGGACCTTAACCTGGGCGGCGTTGCGCCGGGCCGCTGCTTTGTCGCCCATCAGCCGGATGTTTTCGGCGGTCGGCCCGATAAAGGTTATGCCGCTGTCTTCGCAGATTTCCGCAAAAAATGCGTTTTCGGACAGAAAGCCGTATCCGGGATGGACCGCGTCGCAGCCGGTGACTTCAAGCGCGGAAAGGATGGAGGGGACGTTGAGATAACTCTCCAGGCTGGAGGCTGGGCCGATGCAAATCTTCTCCCGGGCCAACCTTACCGTCAGGCTGTCCCGGTCCGCCTCGGAAAAAGCGACCACGCAGGGAATGCCCAATTCCGTACAGGCGCGCCAGATGCGCAGGACGATCTCCCCCCGATTGGCAATGAGCACTTTCTTAATCACGGCTATTTTTCAACCAGGAAGAGAACCTGTCCGAATTCCACCGGTTTTCCGTTTTCAATTTTGATTTCAAGGACCTTTCCGTTAACTTCGCTCTTGATTTCATTCATCACCTTCATCGCCTCCACGATGCAGAGGGTGTCGCCGACCTTAACTTCCTGGCCGACTTCCGCGAACGGCGCGGCGCCCGGCGCCGGCGCCCGGTAGAAGGTGCCCACCAGCGGAGAGGTTACGGAAACCGCGTTTTTGTTCACGGCCGGGTCCGGCGGCGCTCCCGCCTTCGCCGAGGATGCGGCGGACACTTCGGCTGGCGAACCGGCAGCCGGAGCGGGTGCGGAAACCAGATTTTCAGCTCCTTCCTTAACCAGGTATAACTTAAAGCCAGGTTTCTCCACGGAGAGAACAAGCAGGCCCTGCGCTTTCATAAAATCTGCAAACGGCTTCAGTTCTTCCGGTTTCATAGGCGGTCCTTTGACAGGCGACCCTAAAGGGTCGCACTACGAAAAAGACAGGCGGGACGCCTGTCCCACCGTTTTTTACACCCGCGTGACATATTCTCCGGTGCGGGTGTCAACCTTGATGGTGTCACCCTCGTTGACAAAGAGGGGCACCTGCACCACCGCGCCGGTTTCCAGGGTCGCCGGCTTGCGGGTGGCCTGCACCGTATCTCCCTTGAACCCGGGAGGGGTTTGGGAAACTTTTAAGTTCGTAAAATCGGAAACCTCGACCCCGATAACCTCCTGGTCGGCCTTTTTTATCTTGACATCGTCTCCTTCGCGGAGGAAAAGCATCTTGTCTCCCAGCGCTGAAACCGGAAACTGCAGTTCTTCCATCGTCTCTTCATTCAGAAAATACGCGGTTCCCTGGTCCCGGTACAGGTAACGCCCGCCTTCGTCGGTAATCTTTACCAGGTCGACCTTTTCCGAAGAGCGGACCGTCCGCTCGTAACTCCGGTCGGTCTTGACCACGCGCAGTTTGCACTTCATGTAGGCCGGCCCTTTGCCCGGCTTCACGTGCTGGGCAGCCACTACTTCCTGCAGTTCCCCGTCCAGACGGACGACCATTCCAACCCGCAATTCGTTTCCATTCATAGTTGTCCTTTATTATTTTTTAGCAAATTTTTAAAAATTTCTATGCCGTTTAAAAGATTCTGCTGTTCTAGTTCCTTATAATACGCTGGCTTATGAATGGGTTTATCCACTTTTCGCTCTCCTTTCAATAATGTAATGATAATTAAGTCGATGTCAAAATAGGAAAGCAATGTGTGAGTCGATCCGCTACCATAAATTGTTTTTTCGCCAAGACTACTATAGTCACCGCCCAGCTGACTTTCTAATTGCATTAGGACGCATTTTAAATCAGGGTAAACTTGTTTAAATAATGTGAAATCTACCAATATTCTTTTTAACATAGCGTTCTCTGTATAAGTTTTGCATTCAACTCCAATAATGAATCGGCCATCAATATGCACATGTACATCTGTTTTCAGTGTATAGGAAAAGTTTTGTATGTTTTTTTTCTATGTATTCTTTCACTTCTTCGCTTTTAATTCTTCCCAAATAAGCTTTGTTCAAGGGTATTCTTAATGTCTGTTTTTCCAAGGATAATCTTTTGGGTTCGCCGCCCAGTTCGCTCCACGCAATTTTAACCATTTTCTTGCATAGATTTTCAACCAAAGCACCTTTTTCGGATCTAATTGTACCGCCGTACGCTCTTCCTTCGTCGCGAACGGCTTTACCGTCAACGTTTTTTACAATATTTTCGTAGATATCTATTAACTCTTTGATTCGTAATGAGTTGTCGGGTGGCATTTTTACCTCTCATTGAAATAACGACGATGGAATTCTATTTCTTGCTGTTTTACAATACTCTTCCGAAATATCAATCCCTATATATCTTCTACCCAAATTTTTTGCCACACAAGTAGTTGTACCCACGCCATTGAAAGGATCTAATATAACATCTTTCTTAAAACTGAAAAGTTTTAAAACCCTTGCCGCAAGTTCTTCGGGAAACATAGCAGGATGGTCGTGTTTTTTCATGTTTCTTTCTGGTGCAATTGCCCATTTTGCAAGAACCCATTTTTTGAATTCATCTGCACTAATATCTGCATCACTTTGCTTTCCTTCTTTTTTCAGTGCCCCTTTACAAAAAATTTCCAGAAATTCCCAGGTATATTTTAAATAAGGATTGCTCGGACTCTTCCAACTTCCCCAAGCCGTATATTTGCAATTATAGTTATGCTTTTCCCAAACAACTTCGCCTTTCCAAATTAACTTATTTTCCATGAAAAAATTGCTGATTATATGGTGCGTCGGGATGTAATCAGAAAAAAGCGGTTGAACATTGACAATTATTCTTCCCCCGTATTTCGTAACTCTTATACACTCACTGAAAACGGAAAAGAGTTTGTCAAAATACCTCTTCCAATGGAAATCGTCATTCGTATCCATGTAATCTAACCCAAAATTATAGGGGGGGGAAGTGAAAATTAAATCAACACAGTTATCCGGTAATGTTTTCAAAATATTTTCACTATCGCCGCATATAACTTGGTTCACAAAACTTTCCGGAACTACGTTATTTTTCGCTGAAAAATTATGGGTTTTCGCATAGAAGTACGCCTGTCTTCTTTTTTCTTTCAGTGCCCTGTCTTTAACTTTCCTTTCATTGTTATACCCAACATAAGTTCTTTTTGCCCCTTTTAGACCATAGCTTTTTATATTCTCAATGCTGTTCAAAACGGAGAAGAAAAAATCAAGGTTGTGAATTTCTTTGCTGTCAATTAACCACTCCATATCCCTTTTAAAGGTGGCGAAGTCCAATTTATTCAAATATATGCAAAGTTTTTTATTGATAAATTCGAAATAGATATCTTCCTTCGGATATTTCGATGACACACTTTCCAACAATTCCAACTCCGTCTTTTTAATCCCTTTCGGAGTCTCCATTTCAATCACTTTGTAATCCGTGGGCATCAGTTGATATCTATGCATAATATACCCCAATTTGGTTAACTAAAAAATATCATCTCATATCATTTTACCTTTAAATATTTTCTTTTTGACATTATACCAATCGGAATCAACGTGAGATTTAACAAAGTTAAACAAATCCCAAACAACGTCTTCGCATATTGGGTTTTTACTACTTTCCTTTCTTAAAACATATATTTGGTCTATTGAAGAATATTTTGGGTCAACATCAAAACTAACTTCATAGGTTTCAGTGACTATCAAAAAAATACAATAAGGATTCCCCTTCTTAATTTTTTCGGCAGTGGAAACAGAACCTTCATACATTGTTTTATCAAGATATGTCTTGCATTCAACAGAAACCATCGGAACGTTAATTCTGCTCTCTTGCCAAGCATCATTGTTTGAAACCTTTGACTTTAGGACGACCTCTTTCGAAATACAGAAATCTTGATTTTTGAAATTTATGACAATATTTGAACTTTCTTCAAATGCATCGATGCTTGGTGGTGCAAAATACAGGTTTGTATATGCCTTTGTTCTTCCCCAGTTTAGATTTTTATTGGTTAATTTGGGAATATCCTTAAACAAATAATACATAAATTCTTCTACAACAGAAGAATGTAGTTGGGATTGTGAAGTAAAACCTAATATATTCCCCCCTTCTTTCTTAAACCGAGATTGATTTATAAAATTTTTGTATTTGTTGAGTAGTTTAACCTTTTCCTTAATATCGTTTCTGGTT
>CAZBFL010000068.1:0-6274 GCA_964491175.1 uncultured bacterium | reverse complement strand
GAAAATGGTTTCAAAGAGCAAGAATATCGTATCACAAATACAACATGGTTTCACGCTTATTGAGCTGTTAGTGGTCATCGCCATCATCGCGATACTCGCGGCGATGCTCCTGCCGGCTTTGAGCCAGGCAAGGGAAAAAGCCAGGGCGGCAAACTGTATATCTAATTTACGTCAGGTCGGAATGGCGATGTTGTTCTATCTGCAGGACTACAATGAGTTTTTTCCGCAGGTTCATCCCGGAACTTACGCAGCGCCAGGAGGAATGACGTCATCTTTAGAATGGTGGGGATATCTTCTACCTTACTCGGGCAACCTGGTTAATTATATGAAGTGCCCTTCGGACCCGCATCGCAATAACCCCGGCATAGAGAGTTATATCTTCAACGGAATGTTTTCTTTTGGCAAGAAACTTGCCGGAGTAACAAAACCAAGCGATAAAATTATCGTTTCAGAAAGGGGCGATACGACAGATGCGCTCACGCACCAGGGATACCCGGCCTGGAAACCGCGCGCAGATTGGGAAAATCACATAGCAAAGGAAAGGCACAGCGGCGGTTCCAATTACCTTTTTGTGGACGGCCACGTAAAATGGCATCGCTTTGAAGAGACAATGGGACCAAGAGATCAAGACGAGTGCAAGCATTACATACCCGGATTTGACACCGGAGGGGAATACTTGACAGATTGAAAAAAAGATCAGAAATAATTTACAAAGAAAATTTTTGCGCAGCAAAACGATTGACGGGTAGAGATTTCTATGCTAATCTAAATAGAAACTATTTACGTTTGTACGAAAATGATATGAACGAATACCGGAAAAAATTGAAAAAGAACGGATTTAAAATTACGCCCAAGAGAGAAGCGATTATCGCTTTCTTTTCCCGGAAAAACCGTTACGCCACCCCGGAAACGGTCTGGAAAGAAGTAAAAAAATCTCTGCCGCAACTGGGCCTGCCGACCGTGTACCGCAACCTGGAGCAGATGCGTAAAATCGGCATCCTGACACAGGTTGAAGGAACGGAAAACCGTTTCTATTTCGGACTCTGCCGGGCAAAAAACCCGGGCGAGCATCATCACCATATCAGTTGCCAAAAATGTCACCGGGTCAGCGAAGTGGAAAGTTGTTATCTGGATCTGTTGACAAAAGAAGTTAAAAAAAAGACCGGTTTTCTGATTATCGACCATAAACTTCAATTGACCGGCATCTGCCGAAATTGCCGGGGGAATTAGGGGAAAAACAGATGAAAACAGGATTACGGATAATTTATTTGGCGGTGCTGGTCATCGCCGGCCTCTGGTTGCTCATAAGTTTCAAGTCAAAGGAATCACAACCGGCCAAAACGGCGCCCGGCAAAGACAAAATAACAATAGTCGCGACCATCTTCCCGTTGGCCGACATCGCCAAACAGGTCGGCGGCGAAAGGGTAAACGTAATCACCATCCTGCCAATCGGAGCCAGTCCTCATACTTTCGAACCCGCCCCGCAACAAATAAAAGAATTGTCCGATTCCAAACTTTTTTTGAAAGTAGGCGCGGGGCTTGACTTCTGGGCTGATAATATTATTAAATCGGAAAGTCAGCCGGATTTAAAAACCGTAGTCGCTTCCGAAGGCATTCATCTTATTGAGGGTGACGGGCACGAGCACGAACACGAAAGCGGCAATCCACATATCTGGCTTGACCCGATTCTGGTAAAAGGAATTGTAGATAAAATTGAAAAATCCCTGGTAATTCTTGACCCGGAGGGGACAATTTACTATCAAAAAATGACAACGGATTATCTTCAGGAACTTGACCGGCTGGATGCAGAAATCAAAAAGACGGTAGCCGCATTCAGGGTGAGGGAATATATTACTTTTCACCCGGCCTGGGCCTATTTCGGGCTGCGTTACGGAATTAAAGAAGCCGGCGTAATTGAAGAAACCCCTGGTCGGGAACCCACCCCAAAACAGGTTAAAGCAATCATTGACAACATCAGGAAATCAGGCATAAAAGCGGTCTTCGCCGAACCTCAATTCTCTTCAAGAACCGCCGAAGCGATTGCCGAAAATACCGGAGCGAAAGTTCTCTTCCTGGACCCGATAGGCAACCCGGAAATTCCGGACCGAAATACCTACCTGAACCTCATGCGGTATAATTTAAAAGTGATGAAAGAAGCCATGGAATGAGAACGGACGAGATTGCCGCGCACACCACGCTCGCAATGACGGAATAAAAATGGAAAATATCCTGCAAATCGAAAACCTTCGGGTGCTCATCAACGGGAATCTTGTCCTGGACGGAATCAATCTTGAAATGAAAGAGGCCTCTTTTCTGGCCCTGATCGGTCCGAACGGCGGCGGTAAGACAACTCTTCTTAAAGCCATCTTAGGATTAGTCCAACCTCTTTCCGGCAAAATCAGGGTCTTCGGGTTAAAACCCTCCCAGGTTAATAAAAAGATGGCCGGGATAATCGGTTACGTTTCCCAGTCGCCTCTATTTGACCCGGATTTTCCGGTATCCGCCTTTGACGTGGTCTTAATGGGTAACTACCGGAAGATCGGCCTGGGTCACCGGGCAAATAAGACCGACCGGCAAAGAGCGTTGGAAAGCTTGGAACTGGTGGGAATGGAGTCGCTGGCCAACCGGCCCATCGGCCAGATGTCAGGCGGCCAGCAGCAGCGTGTCTTCATCGCCCGAAGTCTTATCACCCGGCCCAAACTTCTGATTCTGGATGAACCGACTACCGGAGTAGACGCCCTTTCCCAGGACCAGTTTTACCGGCTGCTCAAGGAATTGCAAACAAAACTCTCCCTATCCGTCATCCTGGTTTCTCACGACATCGGGCTGGTACCCAATTACTGTGACCAGGTTGCCTGCCTTAATCGGTACCTCTTTCTGCACGGAAAACCCACCGAAGTGCTTCACAGTGAGGCTTTACGCGAAGCTTACGGCTGTGAGGTTGACTTCCTCTTTCACGGTAAGATGCCGCACCGGGTAGTTGACCAACATAATGGGTGAAATCCTTTCTTACGGGTTTATGCAGCGGGCTATCCTGGCTGGCGTCATAGTCGGCCTCCTCTGCTCCGTCCTCTCCTTATTTGTCGTGCTGAAGCGCCTCTCGTTCATCGGGGTCGGTATCTCTCACTCCGCCTTTGGCGGCGTAGCGCTCGGTTTTCTGCTGGGCATTGAACCGACCTGGACCGCCGCAATCTTCTGTATTTTGATCGCCCTTTTAATCGGATTGGTCAAACAACGAGGGAAGATTCAGGAAGATACCACCATCGGCATATTTTTTGCGGCCACGATGGCTTTCGGAATACTCCTGGTGGGTTTGAGCAAACGCTACAATATGGACCTCTTCGGGTACCTTTTCGGTAATATCCTGGCGATCAGCGCTTCGGATGTAAAGATGGTCGTTGCGGTAAGCATCGTTGTCCTGTCCATAATCGCCGTCTTTTTCAAGGAGTTGTTATTTTACAGTTTTGATGAAGCGATGGCAAAAGTTTCCGGCATTCCGACCGGATTTCTGAACTACTTGCTCCTGACGCTTCTGGCGCTGGTTATTGTGGTCTCGATAAAAGTGGTCGGTATCGTGCTTGTCTCCGCGCTTCTGGTAATTCCGGGCGCTGCCGGCCGGCAGATTTCTTCCAACTACCGCGGCATGCTGGCAGGGGCGCTTCTGGTAGGAT
This sequence comes from uncultured bacterium, assembly GCA_964491175.1. Taxonomy (GTDB): domain Bacteria; phylum Ratteibacteria; class UBA8468; order MWAK01; family MWAK01; genus JAHJUB01. The sequence continues at coordinate 2,603 of CAZBFL010000068.1, read as the reverse complement.
TTTTGGCCACGACAGGCGGGCTGATTATCTCTTATCTTCTTAACCTGCCTTCCGGTTCCACTATCGTACTTCTGGCAACCCTATTCTTTTTTCTCTCTTTATTGAAAAGATAAACCGCGGGCGGGGATCCGCCTTCGCTGAAGCTATGGCGGACACGGTGTAACCCCGCCCCTACAATTTATTGATGTAAATTTACTTAATGCGTTTGAATTAGTTTCAATCTTTGTTAAATCAGTTCCAAAAAAAGTTTTATCTTTTGTCCTATTTCCTTCATCTCCTCCGGCAACAGTTTTCCTATTCTGGAAACAAGGCGCTTTTTAGATATTGTCCGGATTTGGTCTGCCATTGCCTTATTTTCTTTTCCCGATAACGTAATTTTGGCTTCGGAAGGATAAATCTTTGATACGTTGGAAGAAATTGGAACAACTACCACCCGGTTTAGATAAGGATTTGCCTTATCCGAACTTACCACAACCGCCGGCCTTTTTTTCTTAATCTCTCCGCCGACGGAAGGGTCAAAACAAACCCAGAAAACGTCACCTCTCTTTATTTCCATAATCACTCATGAATTCCCGCTTCGGCCCATTCCTGTGCTTCTTTTTCTCTGGCGAGGTCTTTCCCCATCATCTGAAAACCTTTTTCAACCGGGTCATCCATCCTAAATCTTTCAATTCTTTCCACGATACATTCTTCCACGAATTTACTCATCTTTCTTTTGGGAATTAAAAAATGAATCTTCCGGTAAATTCCTTCATTAATGGAAAGGGTAATTTTTTGCTGCATATTCGCCTCCTGTTTACATCTACATATAAGTATACGATTTTAGAGAATTTTTGTCAAACTCGCGCGGAACAGGATTACATCAGGGATTTTTGGAATTGCTTCGCTTCATCCAGCGCCTTCCGGACGTACTCCCGGTCTTCTTCCTGCAGCGCGCTCTTCCATTCCAACAGCATCTTCTCCAGAACCGACAGGTTTTGCAATAAATATTCACGGTTGGTCAGGAAGACGTCCTGCCAGATTGAGGGCTCCCCGGCGGCAATACGGGTGACGTCGCGAAAGCCGGTCCCGAGAAACTTCTCCGGACTGCTGACCGTCAGATGCTTAACCATCAGGGTAGCCAAAACCGCCAGGAGGTGGGGGATATGGCTGGTCGCTGCCAGAACCCGGTCGTGTTCTTCCGGAGAAAGCAGAAACACCCTGCTTCCCAGACCTTCCCAGAACGCTTGAACTCTTTTTAAATCCGACGGGTCGGTCCCGGGTGCAGGCGTCAAGACCGTAACGCGGTTATTAAAAAGGTTGGCGTCTGAGGCTTCCGGACCGTTCTTTTCAGACCCGGCAATCGGGTGGCCGCCGACAAAAGAAAGGTTGCCGGGCAGCGCTTCGGCGGCTTTCAAGATTGCGGCCTTGGTGCTGCAGGCGTCGGTAATCAAATAACGCTTATCCTTCAGAAACGGGAATCCGGTCTTTAAAAGTTCCAGGACCGCATTGATTGGGGCAGACAGGATAATCAGGTCGGCGTCGATAAGACCTTCACCCGGGTTAACGGTGTAGGAATCGATGGCGCCAACCGCAACGGCTTTTTTCAGCGATTCCGGGCGCCGGCCGACCCCGACCACTTCCTGCGCCATCTTCCGCGCTTTTAAACCAGCGCCAACAGACCCGCCGATTAACCCCACCCCGAATATCGCAACCTTCTTAAAAGTAATCATTTTTTTACAAAAACAAAGCGAGGTTGTCTCTTTTGCAGCACTTGCGGAGTGACGGAAACAAGACAAGTAAAACGAGGAAATGAGTAGCCGTGACTCATACGAAGTAGCGTTGAGGACACGGCGAGGCTCATTTCCGAGTTGGGTAAGTCTTATCCGGCACGCAGCGCGTGCGGCAAAAGAGACAACCGAGCGCTTACTCTTTACCCAGCTTTTTCAAAAACGCGCTGAAGAGTTCCATTGGCAGCGGAAAGACCAGCGTCGAGTTCTTCTCCGAAGCGATCTCGGTGGCAACCTGCAGGTAGCGCAACTGTATGCCCAACGGGGACTGTTCCAAAATCCTGGACGCAGCAATCAGTTTTTCGCTCGCCTGAAATTCGCCTTCCGCGTTAATAATCTTCGCCCGGCGCTGCCGTTCCGACTCGGCCTGGCTGGCCATCGCCCGCTTCATCGTATCCGGCAGTTCCACTTCCTTAACCTCCACGATGCTGACTTTGATGCCCCAGGGGTCGGTCTGTTCGTCAATTATCTGTTGCAGTCGTTGGTTAATCTTCTCCCGTTCCGAAAGCAGGTCGTCCAGTTCCGACTGACCCAGGACACCGCGCAGAGTCGTCTGGGCAATCTGCATCGTCGCCAACTGGTAGTTTTCCACCTCAACCACCGCCTTGGACGGATCCAGCACCCGGAAATAGACGACCGCATTGACCTTTACCGGAACATTGTCCTTGGTGATAATCTCCTGCGGGGTGACGTCAAAGGTAACGGTACGCAAACTTATCTTTACCATTCGGTCCACAATCGGTACCAGGAAGAACAGCCCCGGACCTTTGGCGCCGATAAGCCGGCCCAGCCGAAAAATTACGCCTCTTTCATACTCATTGACAACCCGAATCG
>CAZBFL010000067.1:0-6306 GCA_964491175.1 uncultured bacterium | reverse complement strand
GATTTTCGGGCTGTAAAGCACGAAAAGAGCGCCGACGAGCGCCAAGCGAAGTAAAAGGCAAAGCGCGGCGATGTTGCCAGGATGAAGAAAGAATTTAAGAAAAAGGGTGAATTTTTTCGCAAAGAATTCGCCCGAAGAATCAACAAAGAGATTGAGGTCGCGCTTAAAAAAATGAACCTGGCGACCGCCAAAGAGGTTGCCGCATTAAAAAAACGGATTGAAAAGTTGGAATCGTAATGCTTCCCATTCGCAATATCGGAAGAGTCCGGCAGGTTTTGACGGTGGCAACCAGGAACGGCCTGGGCTATCTGACCGACCGTCTCCTGTCCGAACCCATTTTCCGCTTCCTGAAGAAGCGAACCAATTCCGCGCTCCCGGAAAACGCCGCCGCCGAAAGGCTGGTTTCGGCTTTGGAAGAATTAGGTCCTACCTATGTCAAACTGGGCCAATTTTTAAGTATGCGGCCCGATATCTTCTCCCCGCCGTTTATCAACGCCTTGAGTCGGCTGCACGAAAGAGTAAAACCGTTGCCGAGCGCCGAAATTGAAACCGTAATTCAAGAGGAGTTGGGCAAACCGCCGAAAGAAATTTTCCGGGAATTTTCCGTTCAGCCCCTGGCGGCCGCTTCCCTGGCCCAGGTGCATTCAGCCGTCTTATCTACCGGGGAAGAAGTTGCCGTAAAGGTCCAGCGTCCGGGAATCAAGCGAATTATCCGGGCGGACCTCGCCATCCTTGCGGAGATCGCTTACCTGGCCGCCCAGCGCGTACCGGAAATCAGGATATTCAACCCGGAAGATTTGGTAACCGAATTTGAACATCAGTTGATGCGAGAATTGGATTTTCAATTGGAAGCGATGCGGATTGAAAGGTTCCGTTCCCATTTTAAAGACGACCCGGACCTGTATATTCCGAAAGTTTTCTGGGATTATGCCACGGAAAAGATACTGGTTGTGGAACGAGTCAGGGGGCCAAACCCTTATCCGGAACAGGTTAAGACAAACAGTCTTTCACCGCAGGAGACCGCGGCCCGTATCTTCCGGATGTTTCTCAAGGAAGTTTTTGAATTCGGTTCTTTTCACGCCGACCCCCATCCCGGCAATATCTGCCTGTGCGGAGAACGAATCTGCCTGGTCGATTTCGGTATCGTCGGTATCCTGACCGACTCGGACCGCGAAATAATCCTGGATATCGTTTTGAGCCTGGCGGGAGAGGACCTGGATTCGCTGATTGCGGCTTTTTACCGTTTCCGCTTAATTTCGCCGGAAATAAACGAACGTCTCTTCCGAAGGGAGATGGCCGACCTCTTTGAACGGTATCGCGGTTTGCCTGCCCGGCGGATACGTCTGGGACAATTCCTGGTGGACAGTATCCGCATCGGCCGGCGGTTCAATATCTCTTTTCCAACCGACCTGGCCCTGCTTGGCAAAACACTGATAATGGTGGAGAGTCTTTGCGCCTCGCTGGATCCTGATTTCGAACCCTTATCCGCGGCCCAGCCGGTCATTAAAGCGGTCCGGGACAAGAAGGTTAATCCCGCTTACTTCATACCCGGTTTTTTGCGGAAGACCAGAAACGCCGGTCAGTTTATCTCGGAACTGCCCAACCTTTTCTTCTCTATCCTGCGCAAGGTGGAAAGCGGTAATTTCAAAATACAATTTATCCACCGGGAACTGGAGGGAGCCACGCGGGAACTGGAACATTCCATCAACCGGCTGGCCTGGGCAATTCTGCTTTCGGCGGTAATTATCGCGGCAACCCTGCTCCTGGTTCGTCTTGGATAAAAGTTGCCTTAAAATGTAGTGCGACCCTTTCAGGGTCGCCGATTATTTACACCTTTTCCCACCGCAGTAATTCGGTAATCTGCGCCAGGGTTCCGCCCTTGCGAATTTCCGTCCTCAGGCGGTTTTCTTTCTCCAGGACATCCATCGCCCGGTTGACAAACTCAATCGCTTCGTTTTTTGGAATAACGATAACTCCGTCTTCGTCGCCGACCACCCAGTCGCCCGGAAATACCCTGCACCCGCCCGCGTAAACGGGAACGCCGATTTCGCCGAAACCTTTGGGTTCTCCGGCCTGGGGACAAATCTGCCGGCTGTACGCCGGAAATTTCAACTTCCTGATTTCCGAAACGTCGCGAATTGCTCCGTCAATGACCACCCCGGCCAATTTCCGGACAACCGAACTATTGGTCGCCAGGTCGCCCCAGACAGCCGGCGGAACCCCGCCGGCATTTATGACGATTACTTGTCCCGGCTGAGCCAAATCTATCGCTTCCACCGGCTTGGCCCAGTCGCCCGGGCAGGTGCGTACCGTTAAGGCCTCGCCCACCATCTTCATCCCCGGCCATTGCGTCGCCGGAACGATACCGGAGAGGCCGAAAGCGCGGTGCATGGCGTCGGATATATTGGCGGTGGAAACGATTCTTAAAATCCGGGAGATTTCCGCCGCAGTTCCCGCCCGGCGGTAAAGGGTGGTCGGAACACTTTTTTGTTCTGCCATCGCTTTTTTAATCAACCGGGTGGCCGCGGCCGCATCAGGGCTTTTGATGACGGCGCCGCCCACAATCACGATGGCAGCGCCGGCCTTAAGGGCCAGCGGAGCGGTTTCTGAATTTATACCGCCGGAGGCGGCAACCGGCACGCTGGTTGCGCCGGTCAATTTTTTAATGATTTCAAAAGAGACTTTCCCCTGCATTTGCTGGTCAATGCCGAGATGAACGTTAAAAAAATCCACCCCGGTTTCAGCCAGTTGCCGCGCCCGGCTTTCCACATCCGCCACGCCGAGAAAATCGACCATAATCAAACAGCCGTAATTCCGGCCGGCCAGGACACTGTCGCGGATGGTCTCAACCGGCGCGGCCGCCATTACCGAAACGATGTCCGCGCCGGCCTTGGCCGCCATCTCCACTTCGGCCCGACCGGCGTCAAACGTCTTTAAATCCGCCACAATCGTCTTTTTAGGGAAGAGTTTTTTCAGCGTTCTGACCGCATTAAGGCCTTCGCTCTTGATTAACGGCGTGCCGGCCTCCAGCCAGTCGGCTCCGCCCTCAACCGCTTCGCCGGCTGCCTTGACAGCCCGCTTTAAATCAACAAAATCCAGCGCCACCTGTAAAATTTTTTTCTTTTTCACGCTGATAATTTACCTTTTTTACCCTGATATGTCAATTGAAAAGTACCACGCAATGATTGACCTAAAGACTTAAATAACTTAAAATATAGCCTAATATCTGAAAAAAACTGCGCAAATATGTGCGCATCAAAGCCAGCCAATCGTGAAAGCGGTTATGCTGCCAACATGATAAAAACCACGAAACTGAAAAACGGCGCTGTGCATCTGAAAACAAGTCGCTACCGGCTGGAAATCTGCCTCCATGATGCCTTAATTTACCTGGAAATTAAAGGCACGCACCAGAAATATCTCTTCTTTCCGGGCGGCGCGTGTAATCCGACGGGGAAACGCGACGAAACCAATGAGTTTGAAACGGTAAGAGTCATCTCCAAAAAAGACCACGCCGTCCTGACGTTCGGCGAGCAATCAATTTTATGGAAAAATAAACGCCATACCTGGATTTGCCGCGAAAATTCCGTTGAGGTTTTCTACGACCTTCAGGGACGGGGCGAGATAGAACGCGCGCATTACTTTCGCGGTTACTTCAACGGAAGCGAGCGGGGGATGGGCGGCGAAATAGACGAGATATTTTCCACCTGTCCCAACTTCCAGGAAAAACTTTTTTTTCACCCCGGGGAATCTTTTACTATAGCCGCGGGAAATAACCTGGAACTGCCGGTCGGCGCCCAGGCGTTGGCCTCTCCGTGTTATTGCTTGGGACTGCACGACCGCAGAGACAAAGCGTTCTGGTCTGTCGGCTTGGCTGCAACGCCGGGAAAGTACACCTGGGATTCGCTGCAATGGAACCCCCCGGCGCTGATACCGCCCACGGCTTATAAAGGCGACAGCGTCATCGGCGGAGGTTTTGCCGCCGTATACGACGGTAAATTAAAAGTTGATGGCGCCTGGCAGAGCCCGCGCCTGATTATGACCTTTGCGCGCGACCGTTACGATGTGCTCCGCCAATACCTGGAATATTGTTACCGGTATGGCTATCTCCGGCGCCCGTCCCGACGTAAACCGGCGGATTGGTGGCGGGAACCAATTTACTGCACCTGGCACGACCAGACAGCCCGGGCAACGCTGTCAAAAAACGACCCGTTGTTGCTTAACGCTTTTGATTTCTGCACACAGAAATTCACCGACCGATGGGTGCGCCTCCTGGAAAAGAACCATTGTAGACCCGGCACCGTGATTCTGGATGCCACCTGGGCGGTTAACCTTAACAGCGGAGAGCCTGACCCGAAAAAGTGGCCGGATATGCGCGGTTGGATCGAGCGGTGCCATCAGCGTAAAATCCGCGTGTTTGTCTGGAACTGCGCCTGGACGATTGAGGGGATACCGCCGGATGAGTGCATGACCCGGGACGGCAAACCGGTTGTCTGCGACATTACGAACCCGAAATACCTGCGGCGTTTCCGCGAGATGGTTCGGCGTTGGTTCTCTGATGCGCCCGATTGCCTTAATGCCGACGGAGTCAAGGTGGACGGACAGCTCGGCCTGCCTACCGGACCGAGACTGAGCAATCACGGCGGCATCTGGGGGTTGGAACTCCAGCGGTTCTACCTCAAAACACTATCCGAAGAGGCCAGGAAACATAAACCGGATGTTTGTATCAGCGCCTTCACTTTAAATCCGCTTCTGGCCGAATACGTGGATATGGTCCGTATCGCCGATATGTACACCACCCGGCTTACCGCCCACGAAACCATGCTCCACCGCGCTAAACTTTATCGCGTCTCTTTGCCGAAAACAATCATTGATACAGACGGTCAATTTGCCCATTACATTCTTAACGATTATAACCGCGAACTTGCCGAACAGGCAAAGATAGGCATTCCCTGTCTTTACGCGGCCGAACTTGTTTACCGCAACCGGTATTTTTTGCCCACCCGCGTCACAAATATGACCAAAAACGATTACCGGGTTTTTGCGAAGGTCTTTGCGGATTATCGAAGTAAAATAAAAGGAGAAGCGACATGACGACCATTAAGCCCTGCCGAAACAAATGGAAGGGAACGATGACCGACCGGGAGCGGTTCAATAACCAGATGCACTACCGGAGCGTTGACCGGTGCTTCAATATGGAGTTCGGCTACTGGGAGGAAAATTTCACCCTCTGGCCTTTGTTCACGGAAAACCACATTACCAACAACGAGGAAGCAGACCTTTTTTTAAATTTCGACAAAATTAATGTTATCTCCGGCAATACGTGGCTCTTGCCGCCGTTTGAAGAAAAGGTTGTCAAAGAAACGGCCGATACCGTCATTATGATGAATGGCAATGGGCTGCTGGCGGAGATTCCCAAGGACCGGCACGATACCATTCCTCATTATATTAAATCTTCAATCACCACCCCGGAAGACTGGAAAAGATGCAAGGCGGAACGCATGGACCGCGCCAATCCGGGCCGCCGGGTAGACATTGAACTTCTCAAAAGGCAATACCCGGCTGACCGCGATTTTCCCCTGGGCGTATTTTGCGGTTCCATGATCGGCAGGATTCGCGACCTGCTGACCTTTGAAGGTCTGGCATACGCTACCTATGACTACCCGGATATGGTTGAGGATATGGTGGAGACCGCCTGCGTCCTGGTTGAGGATTTCCTGGACCAGGTTTTGGGCAAAATAGACTTTGATTATGCTTCCGGCTGGGAAGATATCTGCTTTAAGAACGGCCCGATCGTTTCCCTGGATTTTTTTAAGAACGTGGTTATGCCCCGCTATAAACGCATCAGCCGCAAACTCCGTTCGGCCGGAATTGATATCTGGTATACCGATTGCGACGGCGACGTGCGCCCGATTATGCCCTATTTGCTGGAAGGGGGCATCAACTGCCTCTTCCCGTTTGAGGTCAACGGCTGCAGCCATCCGGGAGAACTGCTGAACCGGTACGGCCGGGAACTGCGGATAATGGGCGGAGTGGACAAACTGGAACTGGCCAAAGGTCCGAAAGCGATTAAGGCGTACCTGGAAACCCTGGTACCGCTGGTCGAGCGCGGGGGATATATTCCCTTCTGCGACCACCGCTGTCCGCCGAACGTCAAACCGGAAGATTACCTCTATTACCTTGACCTGAAAGAGAAGATGTTCGGAATGGCGTAAGGGGTTATTCAGCAATCAAGTTGACAGGCGGAAAGGAGATGTAGTAAAATTATTGACGTCCCTGGTGACCATAGCGAAAGGGCCACACCCGTTC
>CAZBFL010000066.1:3700-6321 GCA_964491175.1 uncultured bacterium | reverse complement strand
CGCCCTGAGTTCAGGACAGGCGAGACGCCTGTCCTACCGAAGGGCTCGCAATGACTTAAATTTTTGCAGGATGGGTAATCCGGCCGGTTACGGCGCTGGCGGCTGCTACGGCCGCCGAAGATAGATAGACCTTGCTCCCGGGATGACCCATCCGGCCGACAAAGTTGCGGTTGGTGGTTGAAAGCGCCACTTCTCCTTCGGCCAGTACACCCATGTGCCCGCCCAGGCACGGTCCGCAGGTTGGCGTGCTTACCGCTGCGCCGGATTCGGCAAACGTGTTCAGGTAACCCTTTTCCAGGGCTTCCTGCCAGATTTTTTGTGTAGCCGGGATGACAATCAGGCGCAAGCCTTTCGCGACCTTCTTTCCTTTCAATATTCCGGCCGCTATCTTTAAATCAGAAATTCGTCCGTTTGTGCAGGAGCCGATCAGGACCTGGTCCAATTTAATATCGGAAAGTCGGGAGACCGGGTAACCGTTTGAAGGCAGGTCCGGCGCAGCCACAAACGGTTCCAGGCCGGTCGCGTCTATCTTGATTCTTTCCGAATAGACAGCTCCGGAATCCGGATTCAGCGTAAAATCGGGGTGGTTGTCAACCCAGGCCGGATTTACCTGGCGCAAGTAATCCAGGGTTATGCGGTCCGGCGCGATAATCCCGTTTTTGGCGCCGGCCTCAATCGCCATGTTGCACATAGCGAAGCGGTCATCAACCGGAAGACCGGAAAGAACCGGACCGAGAAATTCAAAAGCCTTATAACGGGCGCCGTCCACCCCGGTTTTGGAAATAAGGTAGAGGATTAAATCTTTACCGCCGACCCATTCCGGTAATTTCCCGGAGAATTCCACGGCGATCGTTTCCGGAATCCGGAACCAGGCCTTGCCGGTCAGGAGGAAAAAGGCCAGGTCGGTGCTTCCAACACCGGTGGCAAAGGCGCCGAGCGCGCCGTGGGTGCAGGTATGGCTGTCCGCACCGATAACTACTGTTCCGGGCAGGATTAACCCCTCTTCTGGCAGGAGGGCGTGTTCTACGCCCATCCGGCCGATTTCGTAAAACCGGCTGATATTCTGTTTGCGGCTGAACTCTCTCAGCATCTTGACCAGGCCGGCGCTGTCAATATCTTTACAGGGGGTAAAGTGGTCCGGAATAAAGGCCGTTTTTTCCGGAGCAAAGACCTTATCGCCGTACTTTTCAAACTCCTTGATGGCCGGCGGTCCGGTCAGGTCGTTGGCGAAACCAAGGTCAACGTCAACCAGCACGAATTCACCCGGTTTTACTTCCGGCCGGCCGGCTTTTTTTGCCAGAATCTTTTCGGTGAGTGTCATATAGGAATTAGAATGAGAAATGCTTCCCGGATTGAATTTGTATGGTTGTTATTTCCGGTGAGCCAATTTGTTTATGGCGTTCAGGTACGCTTTCACCGAAGCTTCGATGATATCCGTGCTGGCGCCCCTTCCGGTAACGAACTTATTTCTGGATTCAATTCTTACCGTTACTTCTCCCATTGCTTCTTTGCCGCCGGTCAGTGCCCGCAGGTTATATTCCCTCAGTTTACAATTTGTACCTGTTATCCGGTTTATGGTGTTGTAACATGCGTCTACCGGACCGTCCCCGCAGGCGGCATCCTGAATTATTTTATCGCTCTTTTTTAGTCTTATCGTTGCAGTTGGAATAGTTTTTGTTCCGCCGGTCGTATGGAAGTAATCCAGACACCATATCTCGCGGGTTATTGGCGCCGCGTCTTCCATGAGCACTTCCAAATCTTCGTCAAAGACCTCTTTCTTTTTGTCTGCAAGTTCCAGAAACTTTTTATAGATGCCTTCCAGTTGTTCCGGTGTCGTCTCGTACTCCAATTGTTCAAGCCGGTGTTTCAAGGCATGTCTGCCGGAACGGGCGGTAAGGATTATGGCGCTTTCTTCTACGCCGATATCCTCGGGTTTCATTATTTCGTAAGTAGTTCTTTCTTTCAAAACGCCGTCCTGATGAATCCCCGAAGAATGGGCAAACGCATTGGAACCAACCACCGCTTTATTGGGAGAGACGGGAGAGCCCATCAACAGGCTTACCATTTTACTCGTTTTAAATATTTCTTTTGTGTTGATGTTTGTGGCTGCATCGGCAAAAAAGTCAGACCTTGTTTTTATGGCCATGACAACTTCTTCCAACGATGTGTTTCCGGCGCGTTCTCCAATTCCGTTAATCGTACACTCTATCTGTCCCGCCCCGTTTTTAACGCCGGCCAAGGCGTTTGCGGTTGCCATTCCAAGGTCATTATGACAGTGAACACTCATGGTAACGCTGTCTATTCCGGTTACCTTTGTTTTAATGCGTTTGATTAACGCCCCGAATTCTTCCGGGTTGGAATAACCAGTGGTATCCGGTATATTCAGAACGGTTGCCCCTGCTTTGATTACCGCCTCCAAAACTTCACACAGGTATGCTGGGTCGCTCCTCCCGGCGTCTTCCGCAAAAAATTCCACGTCATCACACCGGCTTTTTGCGAACCTTACCGCCTCTGCCGCTATTTCTAAAATTTGAGAATGGGTTTTTTTGAATTTATATTTTATATGTATGTCCGATGTCCCGATGCCGGTATGAATCCTGGGCTTTTTTGCGAACCTGACT
>CAZBFL010000066.1:0-3690 GCA_964491175.1 uncultured bacterium | reverse complement strand
GGTGTCTATGTCTTTCGGTACCGCCCGGCTCAATCCGCAGATGACGGGTCCTTCTATCTCCTGGGCGATTATCTTTACTGCTTCAAAGTCTTCAGGACTTGAAATGGGAAAACCGGCTTCAATTACGTCAACACCCAGTTTTTTCAGCTGTTTCGCTATTTTCAGTTTTTCTTCCAAGTTTAACTGGGTGCCCGGTGTTTGCTCGCCATCCCGCAGGGTGGTGTCAAAAATTCGAATTAAGCGTCCCATGCTTGATATTTTAACACACTTGAGAGGCGAATTCAACCGCGCGTGGTGTATAATATACTGCATGACGGAAAGAGAGATAATTGCCGCTATTTCGGACTTGGCAAGAAAAGGCAACTGGCCGGTTTACCTGGTAGGTGGTTACCTGCGCGACCGGATTTTGCACCGCGCCTGCCATGACCTTGATTTTGTGATTGAAGGCGACGCTATTCTCTTTGCCGGGAAAGCGGCGAGATTTCTTTCCCTGAAACCGCCGGTTTTTTACAGCCGCTTCGGGACCGCCATGCTTCAGAGCGGAAAGATAACCCTGGAGTTTGCCACCTGCCGTAAAGAGAGTTACCTGGTTCATTCCCGAAAACCGAAAATTGCGGCTTCCAATCTGCAAGAAGACCTGGAACGGAGGGATTTCACCGTCAATGCTCTCGCTCTGTCGCTGAAGGACGGAAAGACGATAGACCTCTTTTCGGGCCGGGCAGACATTAAGGCAAAGATACTCCGGACGCCGGTTGATCCGGACAAAACTTTTTTTGACGACCCTTTGCGGATGCTGCGGGCGGTTCGTTTTGCCAACCGGTTGAATTTCGTGATTCACCCTCAGACAGAATCAGCGATAATCCGCAACCGGGAGCGTTTGAAGATTGTGAGCCGGGAACGGATTGCCGAAGAGTTTCTGCGGACTATGGATGCGCCGTCCCCGGCCGCCGGAATAGTTTTGCTGGAGCATCTGCAACTTTTACCGCTGGTCCTGCCGGAGATTGAAAACCTGAAGAACGTGGTGGCGGCCGATGACCGTAATTGCAAGGATGTTTTTCGGCATACCCTGATCGTTCTGGACCGGGTCAGCTGCCGGACGAAAGACCGGGCCACCCGGCTGGCCGCGCTTTTTCACGACGTCGGCAAGCCGGCCACCCAGCAGTTTGTTCCGGGGGAGGGCTGGACCTTTCACGACCACCCGATTAAAGGCGCCAGAATCTGGCTGGAGACGGCTCGGCGGTTTAATATCGGGAATCCGGTCCGTGAGAAGGTTTATAAATTGATTGAACTTCATCTCCGGCCCCATTACCTGGCCGGGGCCGGCGTAAACGAAGAAGGCGCCAGCAACCGGGCGATAAACCACCTGGTCAATGATTGCGGCAAGCACCTGAAAAGTCTTTTTATCCTGGCCGCCGCTGACCTGACCAGCAAAAACGAAGGAAAGGTGCGTAAGGGTTTGACTGATATCGCCAACCTGGAAAATAAGGTCAGGGAATGGAAGCAGGCGCAGCGGACCGCGGTTTTTAAATTGGCCGTTGACGGTAATGAAATTATGAAACAGTTTGGGATTAAGGCCGGTCCCTTGGTGGGTAAAGTCAAATCGGAGCTGGAATGCCTGGTTCTGGACGGAAAGATACCTAACCGGAAGCGGGATTTGAAAAAGTATCTGGTGAATAAAAAAGAACAATTTGTTTTGTCTGCGCAAAAATCGGAGGAAAGATGAAAAGAGGATGGGTGGCGACAATTATTGCCGTAGTAATTATAGGAACGTTAATTATTCTGGCGCAGAAAAAACCCGTTAAAAACGAGATTGCCGCGGTGCCAAATACGCACCTCGCAATGACAGACGAAGAAATCAGCGCGGCGGTTAATTACGGAAAGAGCCGCAAAGACGATTTGCTGATTGATTTCGAAAAGCCCTGGACCGTTTTTCTGGGTTACGGCAGCGGTAAGGGGAGCGCGACCATCTTTACGCCGTATCACTGCCTGGCTTTAATGGCCCGAAACTCAGCCGGGGGCAATTCTGACATGGATACAGAAGCGCTTTGCCGTCTGTGCGCGGAAAACCATAAAGAACCTTATTTTGAAGTTACCCTTTACGGTGACGAAGACGATTTTGACCGTGATTATAAGGCGGTTGTTTTGAAAGACGGCCGGGAAATCCCGATTGATAAGACTTTTCACCAGGGGTATGACCAGGCAAGGGAGTATACGATATCCAGCCGGCAAAATCTGTATTTTTCGGCCGATGTGCTTCAGAATAAAGGCAAGGTTACTTTGCGGATTGTAAAACCAAAGGAGCCTTCGCTGGATTTCCTGTTTGATTTGAAGAAAATTCCGTAAAGACGGGATTGCCGCGCGGATTACGCTCGCAATGACAGTGTTTACCGGAGGATTTCCCGCGGTTTGCCGTCTCGGTGCGAACCAACGATACCCTGGCTTTCCATCTCCTCAATCAGCCGGGCGGCGCGGTTAAATCCGATCTTAAGCCTTCTTTGCAGGAGCGAAATGGAAGCGGATTGATGCGTCAGGACAATCTGAACCGCTTCATCAAAGAGCGGATCTTCACCGGCAAATTGTTCGGACCCTTCCTCTCCGTTATTCTCCCGGATAAAGTCCAGGTCGTAAGTGGGCCCCTTGCCTTGTTTCTTCCAGAATTCGCTTACTTTCTCAATTTCGGAATCGGGCAGATAACAACCCTGGGCCCTGATGGGATGGAGTCCGGTCGGCGAAAGATAAAGCATATCACCGCGGCCCAGAAGTTTCTCGGCTCCGTTGGCGTCAAGGATGGTCCGGCTGTCGACCTTGGAGGCGACCTGGAAAGCGATTCGGACCGGAAAATTAGCTTTGATTACCCCGGTAATGACGTTAACTGAGGGCCGCTGGGTTGCGATAATGAGGTGAATGCCGGCGGAACGCGCCAACTGGGAAAGACGGACGATGCTTGATTCCACCTCGGTGCGCGCCACCGTGATCAGGTCGGCCAGTTCATCCACTACCACTACGATATAGGGAATGCGCTCTACTTCGCGGCTATTGTAGATATCTATGCTGCGGGCATTATTTTGGGAAAAGAGCCGGTAACGCCTTTCCATTTCACCTACCATCCATTTCAGGGCTTCAATGGCGCTTTTAGTTTCTGTAATGACCGGAAGAAGCAAGTGTGGAATATCACGGTAAATGGTCATTTCCACCATTTTCGGGTCGATCAGCAGGAACTGGGCTTCCTCCGGAGTGGTCCGGAAGAGAAGGGAAAGCAAGAGGCTGTTCAGACAGACGCTTTTACCGCTGCCGGTGGCGCCGGCGATTAAAAGATGGGGCATGTTGCGCAGGTCTGCGACCAGCGGTCGGCCAAGCGTATCTTTTCCCAGGGCCAGGGCCAGTTTGGAGCGGTGCTGGACGAATTCCGGCGCGGAGATTATTTCCGATAATTGGACGATGGACATTTTCGGGTTGGGGACCTCTACGCCCAGGGTGGATTTTCCGGGCAGCGGAACTACGCGTACGCTGGTTGCCCGCAAAGCCATCGCCAGGTTATCGGAAAGGCTGACGATGCGCTGCGGCATGACCCCGGGCGAAAGTTCCAGTTCGAACATTGTGATGGTAGGTCCCTGGTTGCATTCCACCACCTTCACCATGATTCCAAAATCCGCGATGGTATCTTCAATTACGCTCCGGTAACGGTCAAGG
>CAZBFL010000065.1:0-6379 GCA_964491175.1 uncultured bacterium | reverse complement strand
TTGTTTTTAACCGTTTGTCTTATTTGGGGAACATTGCCGGGATTTCTGCGTCACCAGAAGGAAAAAGAGATTAAGTTGGCGTGTCTGACGATAAAGCAAACCCTTGATTCGGCGCGTTTTCAGGCGATTAAGGACCGTAAAAATTTTGAGGTGACGGTTAACGATAAAAGAAACGTCCTGCGCATCAATAACGCTAAAACCGGAGAGATGATCGGCCGGGAGGAAAAACTCCCGGACGGAATAAGCATCGTTTCGTTTTCCAGCAACTTTCCCCCCATTATTTTCCGGCCGGACGGAGGGCTGTCCGGTGTTTCCGGTTCGATGGTTGTCCGGGATGAACGTACCGGCCGGGAGCACAGGATAATTCTGTATAACCTGACCGGCAAGGTTAAGATAGAATGAAGCGCGGATATTCCCTCCTGGTGGTTTTGGTCGCCCTGGTTATTTTCGCCACCGGGATCATCTCCATTGTCGCCCTGCTGCCTTCCGGCCACCAGGCGGTCAGGCGGACGGTTTTTTAGAACCGGGCCGCTACGATTGCCGAAAAAGAACTTGCTTTAATCCGGGTTTATTACTCGGAGCAGAATAGTCCGCTGCCTCCGGCCGAAATTTCCGGAGAAGAGCCGGACGGTTTTCGCTGGTCGGCGGATATCAAGGAAGACGGAGGGATTTATCTGGTTACCCTCACCGTTTATTCCAAAGAAAAAGGGAAGGAAGAAACGGAAATTTTTGAAACGCGATTCGTCCGAAAATAATGCGGACCCTAAAATCCGGTTTCAGTCTTCTGGAAATGTTGATTGCTCTTTTTCTGCTGTTGGTTATTGCCGGCGGAAGCCTGCTGCTTTTGCGCACGGCCGGCCAGAGCTGGTTTCGGGGCGAAGCGGAAACAGCCGTTCAAGCCGAAGCCCGAAATTTAATCGCTTTCTTGAACCGGCTCATACCCGGCGCTGTTTTGACGGGCAGCGGCGATGAGGAACAGTTGAAATTTTCCGGATATCCGGACCGGGTCTCTTTTTGCGCTCTGATTTCGGAGAATAAAAAAAAGACCGATTTTGCCCGGGTCGTTATTTTTTGGGAGGAAAAAGACGGGACAATATACGTTTCTGAGGAGAGAGCCGGAAGCGGCCGGGAAATCTTTTCCGGTTCCGGCAAAACTGGAAGTCAACCGCTTTCCAGCGGGGTGACAGAGTTCAAGTTGTCTTATTTTGACGGAAAAAAAGACCGGTCAACCTGGGACAGCGGTAAAGACGGCCCGGAAGAAGGGTCTCTTCCGGAAGCGGTCTTCCTGGATTTTCAGCTGTCAGGGCAGAAGTCCTTCGAAGGCCGGATTTTTCGCCGCGACTATCACGCGGTTTTTGAAATCAAAAATAACTGATTTATGAATAAACGGGGCGATGTGCTTATTTTGGTTATCGGTTTGCTGGCGCTTTTTTTGGCGGCTACCGTGACTTACCTGATGCTGGGACGCACCGGCGCCAGAATCGCCGTTTTCAATCTTCAGGAAGTGAAAGCAAAAGAGATGGCCGAAACCGGTGTGGCCGAAGCGGTCCGGTGTTTGCAGGATGACGACCCGGCCGTCGACCATTACGATGAGTCGTGGCGTCGTGATTTCATCGGGGATGAGGTGGACAATGATGCCGACGGCACGGCCGACAGCCGGTGGGTTTTAGTTAAAAAAGACGGCCGTCTTATCGGAAGGTATGCCGTTCTGGTGGAAGACGAATCTGCGAAGGTCCATCTTAATGCGGCGGGAAATATTTCCCGGAACGGATACCAGGGTGTCGATGAGGGTTGGAAAATAAACGAAATCAGTTTACATACTCTGCCCGGTCTGAATTCGGAAACAGCGCGGAATATCTGTTTAAGACGCTACGGTTTCAACGGTTTGCCGGGCGGCGGCGGCGATGACGATTCCGATAGATTTCTTTTAGCGGCCGATGGCATAGACAACGATGCCGACGGAATTATTGACCAGCCGGGCGAAGGGGTTAATGAACCGGATGAGTTTGCGGACGTCAAACCGCGCGGCGATGACCGCCCTTTTCTGTCTCCGGAAGACCTTAAGGAAGTTGCCGGAGTTGGTTCGGAAGTCTACGAAAAGGCAAAGAATTTAATAACCGTTTTTTCGTATGACAAAAATCTTGACTTCGGAGGCGAACCGCGCCTTAACCTTAACCGGGCGTCAATCAACGAAATTAAAGAAGGATTGCGGCGCTGCGGTTTTAACAATGAAGCCCAACTCTGCCAGTTGGCGGCAAATATCGTTGATTATCGTGATAGCGATTCTCTGCCCACCAGGGTGACGGATTCGGACAAAAACACCTATTACGGATTGGAAAGAACGCCGTATTTTAACGAAATAGAAGCGGCTCCGGACCTTGAAGAGAGATGGACCGGGAGCGTGTTCACCTTCTGGTGGAGCAAGGGCGAATTTTTGGAATTGTTCAATCCTTATCCCCAGGCCATTGCTGTCGGTTGCTGGAAGATTGATATCGGTAACTTATTTTCGGTTGCGCTCAAAAAAGACGCCCGGATTCCCGGCTGCGGTTACTATACCATCGGCGACCGCCTTTCTTTTTGGGTATCGATCGATTTCAGCACCTGGCCGCCGAAAGTGGTAATTATTCCATTTTTGAAAGCACAGCCCGATGGTTGCGACCAATACGAAGAGTTCCTGGGTCTTCCCATCCTGGGCTCCCGGCTGGTTCTATCCGACGAAAAAGAAAACACGATTGAGAGCACCAATTACGGTCCGGATTTTTACGGAAAGGTGACCAAACAAAAAAACGACCCCAGGATGAGCGGTTTTTTTGACTGGTTTCCCGGTCCGGCTTCTCCGGGCAAACAAAATGCGCTTTTTCTGCCCGAAATAGGCCTGGAGGTCAACCGGACAAACTGGCCCGGCCATTTTCTGGTTAAAAACAGGCCGTTTTCTCAGGTCGGTGAATTGGGCAATATCCACCAGATGCGGGAGTGGCGGACGGTCAATCTCTGGCGGGAAAGCGCTCCGGACCTTAAAACCCAGGATATTTTTACGGTTTCCGAGCCGGTAGATTTGCCGGTGCCGGGCCGAATCAACATTAACACCGCGGCACTCCCGGTCCTGACCGCCCTCCCCTTTCTTGGAACAAGGGAAGGTGAACAGATTATTGCCGGCCGGCCTTATTCTGAAATCGGCGCAGCGGCTCCCCAACTAAACCTTTTATGGGGCTATAACCTTAAAGACGACGACAACGACGGATTTACGGACGAGGACGATGAACGGGAATTGGTCTACAGGCGCATCAGCAACCTGGTAACGGTGCGCAGCAATGTTTTCCGCGTTACGGTTACCGGTCAGAATGTTGAAGATTTCAATGGAAATGGTAAAATAGAGGAGAAAGAGGTCCTGGCGGAAAAGAAGATTACGGCGGTTTACGACCGGGGGCGCAAGCGCCGAAAGTTTCTTTCCTGGAAGATCGAGTAAACATAGGAGATGAGATGAAGATTGAAATTAGTTTTAAACAGTTAAAAGCATGGTGGCGCCGGAAGCGGCGGACGGTTTTAATTGCGGTGGCAATCCTGGTTGTGCTTGTGATTGCGGGGACCGTAGTTAAATTCATAATGGAAAAACGCAGTCCGGACCCGATTCTGGCGGTGGTCAACGGTCACCGGATTCGGGTTTCCGATTTTAAAAAGCAGATGGACGCGGTTCCGGAGTTCTACCAGGCTTACGTAACAAGCAACCGGAGCCAGTTTCTGCAGGATTTGATTGACCGGGAATTGGTTTATCAGAAGGCCAGGCACAGCGGTTATGCCCGGAGCCGCGCCATTGAAGAACGGCTGGCGGAATTAAAAAAAGATTTTATAGTACAGGAGTATGTGCAAAAAGAGATACTGGAAAATCCGGACATTCCGGAAAATGATATGCGCCAATACTACAAATCACATCCGATGGATTTCATTCAGCCGGCCAGCATCCATTTGTA
The DNA here is from genome assembly GCA_964491175.1 of uncultured bacterium. GTDB lineage: Bacteria > Ratteibacteria > UBA8468 > MWAK01 > MWAK01 > JAHJUB01. Next base: position 2,411 of record CAZBFL010000065.1, on the reverse strand, counting down.
CGAGATAGTGGTGAGCGATCTGAAGACTGCGGAAAATATTATCGAACGGTACCGAAAAGGGGAAAGTTTTGAAGACCTGGCGCGCAAGCATTCCGAAGCGCCGAGCAAGGGCCGGGGCGGAGACCTTGGCTTTGTGCGTGAAGGCAAATTACCGGACCAGTTGGCCCGGCCCGCTTTTGCGCTGTCGCCGGGGCAGGTAAGTTCTCCCGTTAAAACCGAAGCCGGATATTACATTTTAATGGCCGGTCAGAACATTCCCAGCCGCCAACTGAGTTATGAAGAATCCATCCCGCTGCTTAAAAAGGTTATGTACAGCAAATACGGCGAGAGTAATTTCAAAAACTTTCTTGTCGACCTGAGGGCAAAATCCAAGATTAAGATTACGGGAGCCAACCTTGAAAAAATGGAATTTTAAAATATATCCGGCGGCGCTTGTATTTTGCCTGATTTTTCCGGTGGTTTGCCGGGCCGAAATTTCTCTCCTGGCCCGGGTGGGCGCTGAGGCGATAACCTCATCCGACCTCCAGGATGTTATTCAGTCCGGCGAGTCCAGAAAAGCGGCCGTGGAAAGGCTGGTTGAAGAACGGCTGCTTTTTCTGGAAGCCAGGAAACAAAAAATGGAGGTTTCCCAAAAAGAGATTGATGCTGAGTATGAACGAATTATGCGTCTTTTTCCGAACCCGGTCATTTTTTACCAGCGTCTCAGGGAAGAATCGCTGACCCCGGCTGTCCTGCGCCGCCGCATCGAACGGCAGATTATGGCGCGGCGTTTCATCCAGGCCGAAGTTTTAGCCAAGATCAAAATCAACCCCAGAGAATTGGAGGTTTATTTGCAGGAACACCGCGATGAACTGATGCGGCAGGCGAGCGATTTTCACCTCTCGGAAGCGGTTTTTACCACCCGCGAGGAGATTCCGGCAAAAGAGTCCGCCATCGAGCAAAAAATGAAAGACCTTGGTTTTATCTCTTTTCCGGAACTTTCCGAACCGATTCAGGCGGCGATAAGCGATTTGACGGCCGGTGAGTTTTCGCAACCTTTTTTATTCGAAGGCGCATATGTTATCTTTAAAGTTACGGAAATAAGAACGCCGGACGGTTTTGACCAGTCTTCTCTGGTCCTGAAGGCAAAGCAGCGTCTGTCCCACGAAAAATATATAGCCGCCTACCAGGAACTGATAAACGATTTAAAAAAGAAAACGGAAGTAAAGTATTACCTTGATGAATCGGAATGAAAACGTCTTATCCAAACATCTTATCCAATTCGCACTGGGCATTACCATCGGTGATCCCGCCGGCATCGGTCCGGAGGTTGCGCTCAAAGCGCTGGCCGATATTAAGGTTCGTCCGGAAACGAAATTATTCCTTTTTGGAGACGAACCGGTTTTGAGGCGTACCCGATTACCGGTGCCGAAAGGCGTTACGGTTATTGCCCCCGGAATAATCAGCGACCGGACGTTTCCCGCCGGAAAGGCAAATCCCTTAACCGGCAGAGCCGCCTACCGATATTTTTTGGATGCCCTCTCCTTTTTAAAAGTGGGCAGAATTAAAGCGCTGGTTACCGCTCCGGTTTCAAAAGAAGCGATTAATTTAGCCGGTTTCAAATTTAGCGGCCATACCGAGGTTTTGGCGAAAGAGTTCGGCGCCTCCGATTACGGGATGTTCTTTTCAGCCGGAAAGTTCAATCTTTTTCTGCTAACCACCCATCTTTCCCTGCGCAGCGTTTCCGGAGAAATAACCGCCGACCTGATTTTTCGCAAGGTTTGCCTGGCAGACCGTTTTTTAAAATCGCGCCTGGGAATCAAAAAACCAAAAATTCTGATTTGCGGTTTGAATCCGCACGCCGGCGAAGGAGGTTGTCTTGGAAAAGAAGAGGAAACTGTTTTTGGACCGGCGATAGCGCTGCTCTTAAAAAAGGGTTTGATTGTTTCCGGTCCGGTTCCGGCGGATTCCGCTTACCGGATTTATTGCCTGGGAGGGTTTCACCTGATGGTATCCGCTTATCACGACCAGATGCTGCCTTTATTTAAGGCGCTCTATTTTGACCGGGGAGTCAATATTACCGTTGGCTTGCCTTTTATCCGCACCAGTCCTGACCACGGCACCGCCTTTGACCTTGCCTATAAAAATCTTGCGGATAGCGGCAGCATGGAAGCGGCCATCAGGATGGCGCTGCGCCTTGGAGCGGGGTGAGGGAATCGAACCACTCCGCTCCCGGCGGATAGGTCTTTAGCTGGCCGCTACAAGACCTGACATCCGCCTCCGCTCCTTTTTCGAGAGGGGCGCTTCCCCTCTCGAATAACTCACCCCCACCAAGACCGCGCGGGAAAATACCTTTTCCCGCACCCTTTGGGGTTCGATTCCCTCTTCAGGAAATCTCCGGAGCGGGGTGAGGGAATCGAACCCTCATTAAC
>CAZBFL010000064.1:0-6387 GCA_964491175.1 uncultured bacterium | reverse complement strand
ACCAATGGGCATCCCTGGCAAAAGAGGCCGGGATGAAGTACATGGTCTTAACCACCCGCCATCACGACGGTTTCTGCCTCTATGACAGCAAGGTGAGTGATTTCACTTCAGTCAAGACCGCGGCCAAAAGAGACTTTGTCGCCGAACACGTCAAGGCGTGCCGCCGGGCCGGGTTGAAGGTTGGTCTGTATTACTCCCTTCTGGACTGGCGCTTCCCGGGTTATTTCAACCGGAAAAAATACCCGGAGAGTTTCCGGGCGATGGTAAAGCAGTGCCATGACCAGGTCAGGGAACTGATGACCAACTACGGCAGGATAGAATACCTCTTTTACGACGGAGAATGGATACCGGGTGTTCCCTTGACCCGGTCGATGGAGGACGGCAAATTAGTAAAGAATACCGAGGTCCCCAAACTCTGGCGCGCAAAAGAACTCAACCGGATGGTCAGGAAACTCCAGCCGGAGATTATCATCAACAACCGCAGCGGGTTGGAAGAAGACGTGGATACCCCGGAACAGGCGGTATCCGCCTCCAGGCCCGGCCGGGCCTGGGAGTCCTGCATGACGATGGGCGACCATTGCGGCTGGGGCTACATCAAAAACAACCCCAACTTTAAGACAACCGTCCAGTTGATTCAATATCTGGTCCTGTCCGCCAGGGACGGGGGAAATTTCATCCTCAATATCGGCCCGAAGGCAGACGGGAGCGTCAGGCCGGAAGAAGTAAGCCGGCTTAGGGAAATAGGCAAATGGATGAAGGTCAACGGTGAATCGATTTACGGCTCGGAAAGACAGCCGTCTCTGCCGATGGGTTGGCTGGGAGGCATAATCGGTAACGTCACCGTAAAAGGACCTGTTCTTTACTGGCACATCCTGCGCTGGCCCGGCGAAATCGCTTCCATGCCGGGAATAAAGAATAAAGTTCTTTCGGCGACGCTCCTGGCGACCGGTCAAAAGGTAAAGATAGAACAGACCAAAGACGGCCGGCTCTTCCTGACCGGCCTGCCGAAAGAACCGCCGGACAAAAACGACACGGTCATCAAACTGAAACTCGACGATAAACCGAAAATTATTGATTACAGCGGCATTCCGCTGTAAATACAAAACCGGCAGAGGTTTTATTTTTCGGCGTGTGGCAGGGAGAGGATGGGATTACAGCGAAGCGCGCCGGAAAGCGTGAGGAGGAAAGGTGATGATACTTGGCGGCGAGTCTTCGATATTTACGACCGGAACCTGGTTTGAAAATTATCAACAACTGAACCGGCCCATCGGGCTTAAGGGAGTTGAGGTCAGTTTTATGGCCCAGGAGCGCTACCGGCTCTGGAACCGGAACCTGACCAAAGAACAGATAGGCAGGATAAAGCAGACGCTCAAACCGTTCCGCCGAATCACCTATCACGCCGCTTTTTTTGAATTGTCCCTGCTCGCGGCGCACCCGGGCATCCGGGAACTGACGCTCAAGGAGTATCTTTTTGAACTGGAGCTGGCGAAGAAACTGGGTGTCTATGCGGTGAACTTCCATCCAATCGGAACTATCGGAGAAGGCGAATACCTTTCCCGGAAAGAGAAAGACGATTTGATGACCGGATACCTGAAGGCGGTTGACCGGAAAGCCGGCTCATTGGGAATAAAGGCCTGCTGGGAGACCGGGTGCGGTTACTTTTCCCCGCTGAAAAAATTTGAACGCATCCGGGAACTTAACCTTAAGCACACCGGCATCTGCATGGATGTCGGACACCTGGTCGGTTCCTGGAAGGGCGCCGGCGGGTGGAAGAAGGTCAAGGAGCCGGCCGGCGGCTTGAATACCTTTTCCAAGTTTATCGGACGTTTCGGCGACTTAATCTGGTCGTGTCACATTCATGACTGGCAGGACAAGCCCAACGGAAAGCACGTCTGGAACGACCACCACATGGTGGGCAACGGCATCATTGACTGGGACGAGGTTTTCTCTTCGCTGGTCAAGGCCGGGTTCAACGGAAACCTCTCTCTGGAATACCATCCGGACGCGGTGGGCAAGGTGGAAGACTATGTGGCCAGCTGCGAACACGTGCGGCGGCTGGTTCGAAAGTGCGGCGGCGAAATAATTTAACGGGAGAGTGAAATTATGAACCGGACGCCGTTTTCACTCAGGGCTTTCATTATCGGGGCATTTCTCTCGGTTAGCGACCGGATGAAAAAATTGGCAGGGTTGTTTCTCGTCGGATTGATATCTTTAACCTTGACCGGCAGCGCATTTCCGGCGGAGATTTTCCGTAAACCGCCGGTCAAGCTGGGCATAGAAGTTCTTGTGGAAAAGAGACCGGATTTACTAAAGGGAAAAAAGGTCGGCTTGATTACCAACCGGAGCGGGACGGACAGTTTGCTTAATTCTTCCATAGACCTTATTCACGGTCTGCCGGGCGTAAGACTCGTCGCCCTTTATGCCCCGGAACACGGGATACGGGGGGGGTCTGATGGGCGAGGTGGAAAATGAAACAGACCAAAAGACCGGGATACCGGTCTTCAGTCTTTACGGAAAGACAAGAAGGCCTACCCGGTCAATGCTCAAAGATGTTGAAGTCCTGCTTTTTGACATCCAGGACATCGGTTCCCGCTCGTATACCTACATTACCACCCTGAAATACTGCATGGAGGAAGCCGCAAAGGAGCGGATACCGCTTATTATTCTGGACCGGCCCAACCCGGTGAACGGTCTTCTGGTTGACGGTCCGGTGCTGAATCCGGATTTTGAATCCTTTATCGGAGCCGGGCCGCTCGCCTACCTGCACGGAATGACCGTCGGAGAAGTCGGCCGCTACCTGAACGGGGAGTTGGGCATCGGCTGCGAACTTGAAGTGGTGCCGATGGAGGGCTGGCGGCGGAGCATGTCCTGGCGGGACACGGGTCTGGTCTGGACGCCGACCTCGCCTCATATCCCGGAGATGGATACCGCCTGGTTTTACCCGGTAACGGGTATTTTCGGGGAACTTTCCGTCGCGAGCGTGGGGGTGGGCTATACGCTTCCCTTTAAAATAGTCGGAGCGCCCTGGATGGATGCGGAAAAGGTTGCCGGGGAGTTGAACAGGCGCCGCCTCCCCGGCGTCTATTTTCAGCCGTTCAGTTTTGTGCCTTTCTACGGTAAGTTTAAAGATGAACCGTGCAACGGCTTTCGGATTATTATCCGTGACGAAACAACGTTCCGGCCCGTGGCAACCGGATACCATATCGTTGATGCGCTGTTGAAACTCTATCCGGGAAATTTCAAATTTTCCCTGCCGGAAGTGCGGAAGCGGACCGTTACTTTTGATAAGGCCAACGGAACGGATAAGATCCGGCTGATGTTTGAAAAAGGTATTCCGGCGGAAGATATCATCCGGAGTTACCAGGCGGAACTGGACGAATTCCGGAAAAAAAGGGAACGGTATCTGCTGTATGAATAACCCGCAGGCAGAAAAATTTATCCGGTAACGCCGTTGTTGGCGCAAACGAACCTGACTAAGAACGCTCCGATAGGGTCGTCATCTGGTTTTTGCAGTTGGAAAATCTTCCGCGAAGCCTCGCTTTTCTCCCCGTTTCAAAAATGCCCGCGGTACGATGCCCCGTAAATTTGACTTGCGTTTTACAAAGTGGTAAAGTATATTTTATTAATAATATGAGGGGAGGTGTCTTATGTTTGGTTTTGCGGATATCTGGGTCGACCTGGCTTACCTGGGTTGCATCTTAAGCGCGCTGCTTTGCGTTCTTTACGGCTTACGGCACTGGAACACCGACGATGAAATGCCTGCCCCCGTCCATCCGGCCAACGAAAAGGTTGATTTTGAAGAGACGGTATAACAGTTAAACTTCGGTATTTAACGGAGGGAAAATGAATTTTGAAATTTTGGCGATTGTAATCGGGGTTTACGCCCTGGCAATCGGTTATCTCGGATGGCTGGGATATCAGAGAACCAAAAACGCTGCGGATTACCTGGTCGGCGGCCGGGGAATTCACCCGATGCTGATGGCGCTGGCATACGGCAGCACTTTCATCAGCACTTCGGCGATCGTCGGTTTTGGAGGCGCGGCCGGTCTCTTCGGCCTGGGTTTGCTCTGGTTGACATTTTTAAATATCCTGGCCGGAATCTTTTTGGCTTTTGCCTTTTTCGGCCGGCCGACGAGGCGAATCGGCGCGCGGCTGGATGCGCATACTTTCCCGGAGTTAATCGCGCGACGGTTTCAGTCGCGCTTCATCCAGGGTTTTTCCGGCACGGTGATTATGTTTTTGATGCCGTTGTACGCCGCGGCGGTTATGATCGGCGGCGCCCGTTTTCTGGAGGTGTAGCTCCATCTTAATTATTCTCTCGCTCTTTTCATCTTTGCGATAGTTGTCGTGGCCTACGTGTTTTTCGGCGGCCTGAAAGGCGTGGTCTACACTGATGCGTTTCAAGGGTCGCTGATGTTTATCGGCATGATTATTCTTTTAATCTGGACTTACGCGAACGTCGGCGGCCTCAGCGCCCACCGGGAACTGACCGCTTTGGCGAGCCAGGTGCCTGCCGGCCTGGCGGCTGGCGGCCACCGGGGGTGGACGGCCATGCCGACCTTCGGCTCGCCCCTTTGGTGGCAGTTGGTCTCCACCATCATCCTGGGCGTGGGAATCGGGGTTCTGGCGCAGCCCCAGTTGTCGGTGCGCTTCATGACCGTAAAGAGCGGCAAGGAGTTAAACCGGGCCCTCATTCCGGGCGGTATCTTCATTTTGTCGATGACCGGCATCGCTTTTATGGTAGGCGCTCTTACCAACCTCTATTTCTGGAAGGCCTTCGGCAAGGTTTCAATCGCGATGGTGATGGAGCAGACGGCCTCAGGCGCGATGAAGCCCAATATTGACAAGATAATCCCAACCTACATCAACGTGGCCATGCCGGAATGGTTTGGCTACCTTTTTATGGTTACACTGCTGGCGGCCGCGATGTCCACTCTCAGCGGGCAGTTTCACGCTATCGGGACGTCGGCCGGCCGGGATTTATATCAGCAGGCGATCGCCGGCGGCCGGCATCAGCAGCGAACCGTCCCCATCGCCAAAACGGGGCTCCTGGTCGGTTTCATTCTGACCATGCTCCTCTCGTTTAAACTGGAGCCGGGTATCGTTGCAATTGCCACCGCGCTCTTCTTCGGAATGTGTGCGGCCACTTTCCTGCCGGCCTATATCTCCGCTTTATTCTGGAAACGGGCCAGCCGGGCCGGTGTAATCAGCGGGATGTTTGCCGGTTTCGGTACCTGGGCTCTCTGGGTAATGTTCATGCACGAGAAGGAGTCGGCTGCCCTCGGAATCTGTAACAAATTATTTGCCGTCCCCAGTCTCGTGGCCGGAAAGACCTGGGCGATGGTTGACCCTATCCTCATCGGCCTGCCTCTTGCGGCGCTGGTAACAATCATCGTATCCCTGTTTACCAAACCGATGCCCGCGGAACTTATCAGCCGGTGTTTCGGGCCGGCCGTAAAAAAGGCAACCGCTCAAAAGGGATGACGCCGGTTACCAGCATCCTCTTTTCCGGGGTGGGCGGCCAGGGGATTATCCTGGCCAGCAGAGTCCTGGCGAAGTGCGCCTTTGACTGCGGATGTATGGTCAAAGAAAGCGAGATGCACGGAATGGCCCAGCGGGGCGGAAGCGTAACCGGCCACATCCGCTTCGGAAAGGAGGTCTATTCCCCTTTGATTCCCAAAAAGGGCGCCGATTACCTGGTGGCGACGGAAGAGTTAGAGGGATTGCGAAATGCGGACTATCTTAAACCAAAAGGCAGGGTAATTCTTAACCGGTGCAAGATACCGCCTTCGTTTTTTAAGCAGGGCGTTGATTATCCGGAAGACGTCAGGTGCCGGCTGGATAGATTGGGTTTTTTAGTCAGCGAGGTTGACGCCTTGGAGGTTGCCAGGCAACTGGGCAACCTCCGGATTGAAAACCTGGTTCTGCTGGGCGCGCTTTCCCGGTATCTTCCCATGCCTCTTTCCGCCTGGAAGAAGGCGGTCAGGGAATCGGTTCCGGCGAAGACGGTTGCGCTGAACCTGTCGGCATTTATGAAGGGCCGGGACCTTGCGGCATAATTAATGTAGTGCGACCCTTTCAGGGTCGCCGGCAAAGGAGGATTCGATGTTGAAGAAATTGTGCGCGTCACTTTTTGGAGTATTGTTGGGAATTACCGCCTGGATTTCCCCGGCGGCTGCGGAATCAAATTTTGATTTCGGTTTCTATCTGCGTTTGAGACAGGAGTATATGGGTGATGTAATCGACCTTAATTCCAACGCAGGAGTGAGCGACAATTTCTTTCGGGCGAAGGCCTCTCTTTGGGGAAAACTGGATTTCAATAAGGAAAAAAGCGTTTCCCTGTTCGTCAAATTTACCTCGGAACCAAAGTATTACATCGACCACAGC
>CAZBFL010000063.1:0-6423 GCA_964491175.1 uncultured bacterium | reverse complement strand
GGCCAGGCAGTGGCCGTGGCCCCGGTGCGTGCTGACGATGTAATCATCTTTTTTTAAGAAGAAACAGATAGAAGCCGCTACCGCTTCCTCGCCGATGTAAAGGTGCGGGGACATTCCGGGAATCTTACCGGAGAGGTAGAGTTCGTGGCAGGTCTCTTCAAACCGCCGGATGCGGAACATGGAACGGTAGAGGTCAAGGGCTTCCTGATAGGATAGTTTTTTCATCCGGTCAACTCCTCCCGCTTTTGAACGAGCCGCTTCAGTTCATCGGCAACCATGTGGGAAATCATCAGGTGAAAGTCCTCAACCATAACCATTTTGCCGCAGGGGACGACGATGCAGAGGTCCGCGGCGGTTCTTGCTTTTCCGCCGGTAAACCCGGTCAGGCAGATGGTTGTTGCCCCTTTCTGTTTGGCGGTGTCAAATGCACGCAGGACGTTTTCCGAGTTGCCGCTGCCGCTGATTCCGATGACCACATCCCCTTTTTGCACCGTATTTGCAAGCTGTTCCGCAAAAATATTGTCAAAGCCCATGTCGTTGGCGATGCCCGTGACAAAGGACATGGAATCGTTCAGGCAGAAAGTTTTGAACCGCGTCTTCACCACGACTTTTTTCTTGTCGTCGGAAGAGACGGTGTGCTTCGCCAAATCGTTAATCATGTGGCTGGCGGTATTGCAGTGTCCGCCGTTTCCCATGGTGAATACGGTCTTTCCGCCCTTTGCGGCCTTCCAGATAATGTTGACCATGCGGGTAATATCGTCATACGGGAGTTCTTTGCATATCTCCGTGTATTGCTGCGTATATTTGCGGAGATTTCCTTCCGTCGCCTCTTTTTGCATCGCCTGTTCCCTGTTTGTTTTAATCAAGGCAATAACCTCCGGGTATTGGCCCTCGGGTAGGCGCGCAACTGGCGGAAACCCTCGGCGTACTTAACCCCGCACTGGATGCCCCGGTACCTGGCGGCGACCTCCATTGACTCCGCGATGGACATTCCATATTGGTCCTTCATCCAGAGGTCCTGGCTTTGATGGCAGAGAAGCATCTTTTTTTTGGCCGGGAAGGTTTCGGTGATGTCCACGTAAATCTCCGGGATGAAATCAATGCCGGAGGTGGTGTCCATATAGTAGACGTACGGCATCCTATCGGCCGGCGGGAGTTTTGTCTTGACGCTGGGTGCGGTTACCAGCAAACTTACGTCGGCCGCCATCTTACCGGAGTAAATATGGTCGGAGTGATAGTCGTTGGGTGAGTGGACCAGCATAAAGTCGGGTTTTACCTCCCTGATTAAGTCTATAAACCGGTTCCGGTACTCTTCTTTTTCGAAGAAGAGGCCGTCAACGTAGTTCATCCAGATAAGTTTCGCGCCGATTATCTTCGCCGATTCTTTCGCCTCGGCGAGACGCACCTTCGCTATCTCTTTTCTTGAGAGGGTGGGCGAGCCGCAGCCGCCGTCGGTAACGATGGCGATGCAGACCTCGTCACCCCTCTTTGCGCATAAGGCAAGCGTTCCGGCGCACTGCATCTCAATATCGTCCGGGTGCGCGCCTACGGCTAAGATTCTCATCTACCCTCCTTGTAAAGCGTTTACCAAAGGTTCACCTTTCCGGCCCAGGAACTTGCCGAACTTAATCAGGTTGTTTTTATCGGTCAGCCCTTTTTCCCGGTAGGCGCGGTGCGCCAGGATGATGGCTTTCACGCCTGAGGCCACCCCGTCCGGGTGGCTGTAGACCGAGGTCCCGGCCAGGAACATCCGGCCTTCGGTTCCCAGCACTTTCATATTAAAGCCGATATTCCCGGCGCCGATTCCGCCGGCGATGACCAGGGTCATGCCGTTGCTGCCCTCAAGCCCTTCCGCGGCCAGCCGTTTCAGGATGGTTGGTTTTTCGGAATCATCCGGTTTTAAATATCCCTTCATCGCGGTCAATTGCATAAACGCAGCGCCGAAGTAAGCGGAGAAGAGGTACATTACCGCCGGGTCAAAACCCCAGGCCGGGCAGCCGGTCAGAAAGTTCATTCCGGCCGTATGGCTGTATACCGGCACGTCAAATTTTTGAGCAATCTCGGCCATTTTCAGGAACCCGCCGCCGTAATAGGGCGAAAACATCAGGGCGTTTGCGCCGGCGTCTGTTGCGGCTTTGGCGTAGGCCGTCATATTTTCCGGGTCCGCGGTAATATGCGGCGCGAAGAGAAAACGGGGGCCTTTCGGTCTTTGCGACCGGCCCAGGTCAAAACCCGCCTTCTCCAGATCTTTTACCGTCCGCCCGACGAATTCAGGCACCTCCTTCAGGGCCAGGTGCATATTCTCGTCCGCCTTGGTGAAGCGCGCGCCGGCCAGGGCCGCCTCAACCACGGCGCGGGAGAAGAGTTGCGGGGTGAGGCCGGTCTTGGGTTTGACGATGGTGCCGATAATGGGGTCGGATGGTCCAATCTTCAAATACTCCCTGACCCTTTTATGCGGCCACAGGACTCCGGGAATTCGCTTTTTCAGTTCTTCCGGCAGCCGGATGTCCGTGATTCTGGCGCCCAGGTAAAAGGAGAAGGCAGAGGCCGGCTCGCTGGCGATGGCTGTCATCAACTGCGCCATCGGGAATGCGCTATTTCCGGTTTTGTCAAAAAAAGTCAGCGGGTAGGCGATGGTCACGGCGCCGGATTCCACCCCGTCTTTCCGGTTGTATTCAAAAAGTCTCAAGCCGGTCGCCCAACTCATATTATCATCATAGCCGGCCGGCTTGGAAATGCTTGGGTCCGCTTCATTGTGCCAGGATTTAAGGGTGCCGTGTTCCAGCACCATCCGGGCCGCGTTCTTCAGGCCGTCCATCGGTTTGCCGGGGTTTGAAACCTTGAAATAATAGTCCACCTCTACGTTGGACCCGCGGTTATTGGAACGGTCTGAATTTAACTCTTTAATTGCCTGCCGCGCTTCCTTTGGGGTGTTTGTGGCGCTGCGCCCGATATAAGGATGTTTTTGGGGAATCATTTGAGAACCTCTTTGTTTAAGCCGGCAAGGTTAAAGGCGTCAACATACCGCAGGATGGCTTTCTTGATGCTTTCAATTACTTCCTGTCCGGGGTTTGTCCTGGATTTGGCCGAAATCTCCCGGAAGAATTTTTCTTTCAGTTCCAGCGCTTCCGGATTATCCAGGTAGTAGTGACCGCAACTGACCAACGCCTTATAAGTCAGGCCCGCGTCTTTCCGGAAATCATCTGACGGTATATTTTTCAGGTTTTCCGGCAGCCACTTCTGCCAGCGGGTTTCCGAGAAGACCCGTTCGGTCAAAACCTTCCGGAACGCTTCCCCGGACGGCGCCCGGTAAGAGAGGCGAAGCAGGGATTTGGTTTCGGTGACACCGAACTCCGGCGCCACGTTGGCCGAGGAAATTCCGATAACCGGGTGCGTCTTCAGGGTTTCTTCGTCCAGGTAGTCGGTGTTATGTTCTTTCAGAAAGCAACCGTTTTCCCGGGCGATGGACGCTAGTTTCCGGGCGACGTCCGGATTGAAGAAGCCGTAATTGCCGTCCAGTTTTACCAGGGTACCGGTCTGGCCCACGATGAAGTCGGGCAGGGGCAGGTTCTTTGCGGACAGTTCTTTTTTCAGGGTGACGAGGAATTCCCGGTATTTTTCGGACCGGGTCAGCCCGCCCCGGATATCCTCGGTGCCGACCTCATAAGCCACTTCCGGCAGATTTAACTCCTTCCTTGCCTGTTCCGAGGCGGCTATCAGTTCCACGGTATCCCGGAGGATGGTTTCCAGGCTCTCTTTATTCAGGAAAGGGTTCTTGGTCGGGTCTATGTGCAGCAGGTCAAACCCGGCTTCCAGGTCGGCCAGAAAAGAGGCCTTGCCGATAGCCATCGCCTCGTCGTGCGGCATCTTCCCGTTCAGTTCCCTGTCTCTTTGCCAGGGTCCGCCGTGATCCCGGCAGAAGTAGATGGCTTTCGGAAAACCGTGCTTCTCGGCCAGTTCCCGGACGCCATTTACAAAGCCCGCCTGGTCCCAGCCGGAAAGGTAGCCGCCGCCCAGTTCTTTCTTGTCCACCTGGTTGCGGCTGGCAATCAGGAAGAGAGGAAAGTCATATTCGGCTGCCGTTGACAGAGCGGCGATGATAGTGTTGGTGCTGACCGGGCCGATGCCCAGCAGGGTGACGTTTTTTATCTTTCGGAACCGTTCCAGAAATTCGCGCAGCGTTAGAAAATCTCCCAGCATATGTTCTCCTCCGTTTTTTTAAGGGTTATTTAAGAGCCACTTCCAGAAAGGCAGACAGATTATCTTCTTTCCTTCCCTGGTCTCTTCGCTTTCAAAATCGTCCGTAATCAGCAGAAGATTTGCGCAGTTTAATTCTTTACCTGCTTCAACCAAACTGCGGAATTCCCTTTCTCTGGTTTTTTTATCTTCTATTTCATAAGAAACCTGGACCAACTGTTTCACTTTTAACCCTTCTTTAACGACAAAATCCACCTCCCGGCCGCCCGCATCCTTCCAGTAGAAAAGATTTTCAATTCCGCATTTTCTCAAAAGGGCTACGGCCGCCACGTTCTCGTAAACCCTTCCGATATTTTTACTGAAACTTACCGTTGTCGCTTTTATCAGGCCGGGGTCAACTGCGTAGACCTTTTTCGGGAAACGGTTCCGTTCCTTTATCTTGTAAGAAAAGACCGGAATCTGGAAGAGTAAAAACGCTTCTTCAAGACAGGCCAGGATCTTGACCACCAGGTTCGGGGAGATTTTTTTGAGAAGAATGCTCACCAGGGTATTGCGCAGTCTGGTTACGCTCATCAGGGAAGCGAAATGGGAGACAGCCATTTCGGCGGTTATTTTTACCTGATTTCCATCCCGTATTTTATGTCTGAAGACGACGTCGCGGTAGATGATTCCTTCAAAAATTTCTTTCAGCAGTTCTTCTTTTACGGCGGTATCTTTTTGGAGAACGACCTGAGGAAAACCGCCGTAAGTTATGTATTCGGTCAGGAATTTTCTTATCTCTTCCTTTTTACCGAATAGTTGGTGTTCCTTTTCAATCTCAAATTTCCTGAAGGACAAAAACTCATTAAAACTTAAAGGGAAAACCTTCAAGGTTAATGTCCTGCCGGTTAGAACGGTCGCAAACTCCCGCGAGAGCAGTCGGGATGAAGAACCGGTAATAATTATCTTCACATCTTCTTTTCGTTCCAGCGCCATCCTGACCCATTTTTCCCACTGGTTAAGATTTTGAACTTCATCCAGCACAAGATGGGACGTTCCTTCCCGGTTGACGTAAGTTCTGTAGGCCTGGTATATTTCCTCCAGAAGGCCGGTTTTTAAGTATGGCTCAAATTTGGGTTCTTCAAAAAGGACGTACAGGGTTGATTCGGCGGCATTTTCCCCGGCTTTTAGATTCAGGAATTGTTTTGTCAGAAAGGTCTTTCCGGACCTTCTCGGTCCGACCACCGCAACGACCACATCTTTGGTGGACAGGAACCTCTCTATACCGGACAGATAATTTTTTCTAACTATACCCAGGTTCTGTTTCCGGCCCCAGAGATTGAAAGGAGAAACTGCCTCAATTATCTCTTCTCTTTTCAGCATTTCGTATTATTAATAGTATAATAACCAGTTAAAATCATATCATTTATAATATGAAAAGTCAAACTTGGGGGAAGCTTATTTACTTAAGAATTACCTCTTTCCCCTTTTTCGCCGAGAGGTAGAGCGCTTCCAGGATTTTAACCAGGTGGGCGCCCTGCTGGCCGGACGGCTCCATCGTCTTTCTTGCCCTGACCGCGGTTATGAAGTTGCCGATGCTGCTCTTCTCCGTCGGGAACTCCGCGGGCAATTGGTAGGCGGTCTCAACGGGAACGCCGTTTTCTTTGCTGAAGACCGTAAAGGGCGAGGTGTGGCACCCGGCCTTGGCGCCCAGGAGCGAGATAGACCAGTCATCTTTCAGGTGGGCTTCCCAGGATGTTTCCAGAAGCAGGGTACTGCCGTTCCGGAACCTTATCAAAGCCGAGGCCAGGTCATCCACTCCCGAATAGAACTTGTTGTAGACCGATGCGGTGACGGAGACCGGCTGGAAGTCGTCCATAATCCATAAACTCAAATCCAGCATGTGGACGCCGATGTCAATCAGGGTGCCGCCGCCGGACTTTTCCTTGTTTGCGAACCAGAGGTATTTTTTCTGTTCTTCGCTAAAAGTTTTATGGGACATACCGTAAAAGGAGTTGAGGCCCGGTATCTGGTAAACAACCTTGAAGGTCTGTATATGGAGTTGAAGCGGATGGAAGTAAAAAAGAAGGAAGGTTCTGTCACACACCTGTCACACTTCAGGAAGTTAGAAGATGTTCCGGTTTTCGCTCAAACCGCGGAAACCGTTGCAGCATAAAGCATTAACAGCTATTAGCCGGGATGGCGGAACGGCAGACGCAAAGGACTTAAAATCCTTTGGGGAGTAAT
>CAZBFL010000062.1:0-6463 GCA_964491175.1 uncultured bacterium | reverse complement strand
GAATATTTTTTGGCAATATTGATGACCAGCCGCAAATTCGCCTGGATCAACTGCGCCTTCAGTTTATCGAGACGCTTTTCCAGAACCGCCAGTTGAGCGTTGCTGGCCTTCCGGTCAACGGCATCCTGATAATCGTTTTTCACTTCCTCGATATTTCGGGCGATTTCCACTTCCTGGTCGTGGTTAAGCAGGCATATTCCCCCAGCTTCTTTCAGGTAGGAACGCAACGGATTGCGCACCTCTTCCAACGCCAGGCGCTCTTCCTCCACTTCCTCCTCGTGGAGTATGAAAGACCCGTTATCCTCATCCTCAATCGTAATCTGCAAATCGTTCAACTGGCTGAATATCTCCTCAATCTCTTCCGGGGCATACATGTTTTCCGGCAGAATTTCATTGATCTCGTCATAAGAAAGATGCTTCTGGCGTTTGCCTTTTTCAATCAGACCTTTAATCTTCTTGTTCTTTTCCTTGTTCATTTGCGTTCCTCCCGGTTAGAAATCCCCTTATGGCGTTGTTGAACCAGTTCCTGGAAACTGCGCATCGCCTCCAGGTCCGGCTCTTCATTCGTTTTGATCTTTTCTTCAAAAAGCGGCCTTTTCTGCATCTTTTCCCGGCGCTGATTAAGCAGCCAGTCCCGCGCTTCAAAAAAAAGATTTTCCGGGCTGCCGCTGCTCACTTCAAAACAGGCAATTATCCGGGAAAGCGCTTCGATCAACTCTTGATCGTCTCCCAGTTTTCCCCTCAGTTCATTTTCGCCTTCTTCATCCGAAAGACTGCTCACGGTCCGGAAAATAACCCGGCGCTGCGGTTCCGTAAAATCATCTTCCGTCAACGCCTCTCTCAAACATTTTCGGAAATGCGCCCGGGAAAGAGCCGCCGCCAGGACTTTCTGTTCGGCGTCAATCCTGCCTTTTCGAAGGTTATCCAGCGCCTCACCTTCGCTCCCCCGGCTCCTTTCCCTGCCTTTTTTCTTTAATGTTACTTGAAATTCCGACCTCAACGCCTCTTCGTTTACTTGCAGTTTTTGGGCCAAAAGGGTTAAATATTCCTTGATTTTTAATTTACTGTGAAAAGAACGGATTAACGGCAGGGTTTCCCGGGCAACCGCAATCCGTTCTTCCAGGCGGTCAAGGTTCCGGCCGGCTGACGTCATCTCCAGCCAGAATAGAATCGGATTTTGCCTCTTTTTAAGCAAATCCTCCATTCTTTCCCGGCCGTGCTTGTCAATCAGGGAATCCGGGTCGAGTCCTTCCGGCAATAAAACGATTTCCACGTCAAGATCGTTCATAAAAAGGGTCCCGATATTCAAGGCCTCCATATTTCTCAAAGCGGCCGCTTTTCCGGCGGCGTCGCTGTCGAAAAGAAGAACGACCCGATTGGTAAAATGGTGAATCAATTTAGCTTGATTGGGCGTAACGGCCGTTCCTAAACTTGCGACGATATTTTCAAATCCGCTTTGAAACGGCTTAATCAGGTCCAGGTAACCTTCAACCAGAATGACCTCTCCCTTATCCCGGATTGCCTGACGGCTCAAATTAAGTCCGTAGAGTATGTTTCCCTTGCTGAAAACCGGGTTTTCGGCTGAATTAAGATATTTCGGGTCCGCGCCGTTAATGCTCCGGGCCCCAAAACCCACGCATTCCCCGGAAAGGTTGAAGATGGGAAAGGTTACGCGCTGGTAAAATTTAAGCCCGGCGGCCTCAAGGTCCGTACGGCTGAAACCTTCCTTCCGCAAGAATTTTTCCGTCTGAAAAGAAACGGGCGCAAAACCGAGTTGGAATTTTTCAATCATCTCCGGGCTTATCTTCCGTTTTTTTAAATAAGCCCGCGCCGGTTCGGCCTCTTTTTCCCGCAAAAGGTACTCGTGAAAAAATAAGGCAGCTTTATAGTTTAATTGCAGAATTTTGGTCCGTACCTCGTTTCCCCGTTCATCGCCGGCGCTGAATTCCAGGTTAATGCCGGCCTTGCCGGCCAGGAGAACCGCGGCTTCGCGAAACCCGGCATTCTCCATCTTCATCACAAAAGAGATGGCGTCGCCGCCGGCGCCGCAGCCAAAACAATGGAATATGCCTTTTTCCGGAGTAACCATAAACGAAGGCGTCTTTTCGCTGTGAAAAGGGCAGAGGGCCTTGAAGTTACGGCCGGATTTTTTCAGGGTAATATAGTTGGATATTACCTCAACAATATCGGTATTCTCCCGGATGCGGTCAAGGACCGCCCGGTTAATCTGATAGCCCATAAAGTCTGAAAATTTTATATTTTTGGGAAAATAAAATTTTATATTGTTATACCGGAAAAATTAGAAAATGTCAAGCGGGGTGTGTTATAATTACTCGGTTGTTTCTTTTGCTGCACGCGCTGTGTGCCGGACAAGACTGCGCATGGAAAGAAATCTCTTAACGGAGTTTTTTGAGAAACAGATGGTTCCGCTCTGGGGCGTGGCCGGGCTGGCAGAAAACAGCTCGATTCTTCTGCCGGAAAATCTCCGGGGCCGGTTTACCTCGGCGGTGGTTTATGCCTTTCCATTATCGGATGCCGTCCTGGACCTGCTTTCCGGAGGTCCGGACCTTCTTTATCTGCATCACTATCGCCAGGTCAATTATTTCCTGGACCGGGTTGGAATTCTAACTGTCGAACTCCTGCGGCAAAACGGTTTTTCCGGACTGCCGGTTCCGGCCAGCCAGGTAATCGATTGGAAAGAGCAGAAGGGGCTCCTTTCCCTCCGGCGGCTGGCCGCAGCGGCCGGCCTGGGCTGGATTGGACGAAACAATCTTCTGGTCACGCCGTCTTTCGGAAGCCGGGTACGTTTCTCGGCCGTCCTGACCGACGCTTCCCTTGATGCCGGCAAACCGATTGCTTTCAATTGCGGAAAATGCAACCGCTGTCTTTCCCTCTGTCCCGCCGGCGCAATCAGCCTGAAACCCGATGATTTTAACTTGACGGCGTGCCGTCAATTCATCAAAGAGACCTGTAACCGGAAGAGTATCGGACAGAATATCTGCGGCCTCTGCCTCTGTTCAGCCAAGGACCGCTTACCCGATGGGAACACCTGAAAAACCGGAATCGGTCCGTCTTTTCATCGGCATGCTCAGCGGAGACCCGAAATTATTTTCCGCGGCAGCCGGCATCCTGAACAGGAAATTCGGCCCGGTCATACTGGAAAGCGAAATTATCCCTTTTAAGTTTACCGACTACTACACGCCGGAAATGGGCGAGAATCTTTGGAGAAAATTTACGGCTTTCCGGCGCATGGTTTCCCCGGAAAGGTTGGCCTCGATCAAACTATTCACCAACCACGTAGAAGAAACGTACAGCCAAAACCGGAAACGCCGGATTAACCTTGACCCGGGATTTCTAACGCCGGCAAGGGTCATCCTTGCCTCCACCAAGGATTTCAGCCACCGCATCTACCTGAAATCGGGAATATACGCGGAAATAACGCTTCTCTTCCGCAAGGGTAAGTTTGAAACACTGGCCTGGACCTATCCGGATTACCGCACCGAACCGTATCTGAAATTCTTTTCTGCGCTGCGCAGCATAAAAATGGAGAAAAAAAATGCGTAAAAAAACACTGGTGAATCCTTTTCAACAAAACGGCACCTGGTATAAAGCCAACCTGCACACCCATACTATTGTTTCGGACGGCGAAAGCACCGTTGCGGAAAGGATAAAGCAATATCGGGAAAAAGGTTATGCCGTGCTGGCCATTACCGACCACGAAAAGACCAACGACGTTAGCGGGCTTTCATCCGAAAATTTCCTGGTATTAAGCGGCATCGAAACTCATCCGGTCTGTCCAACTGCCAGGAATTTTTACCACTTGGTTTGCCTTAACGTTCCGTTTGGTTTGGAGTTTCCGAAAGACAGTGACGCGAGCGCCCGGATTAAAATAGCGCGCAAAGCAGGCGGCGAAACCATCTATGCCCATCCCTACTGGTGCGGGCACACCGTCAATGAACTGCGTGCGGCCGAAGGATACATCGCCATCGAGGTTTACAACGCCACCTGCACCAAAATCGGCAAGGGATTCAGTTCGGTGCAATGGGATGACCTCCTGGGCTCCGGAGAAAAAATTTCCGCAGTCGCTTCCGAC
The DNA here is from genome assembly GCA_964491175.1 of uncultured bacterium. GTDB lineage: Bacteria > Ratteibacteria > UBA8468 > MWAK01 > MWAK01 > JAHJUB01. The sequence goes on along the minus strand of CAZBFL010000062.1, from coordinate 2,370 downwards.
GACACCCACAGGGGCCGGGACATCTTTATGGGATGGACCATGATCAAAGCCCGGCGGCTTGATGCAGATTCCGTTATGGACGCGCTCCGGGCCGGGTCATTTTACGCCTCCTGCGGACCGACCATTGAAGACTGCCGCATCGAAAATAATGAGATAATCCTGCGGTGCTCGGCGGTGAAAGAGGCGCACTTAATCGGCTGTTGGGCAACCGGACAAAGTTTCTACGCCGACAACAAGGATGAGATAACGGACTTAAAATGCCCCATAGACAAAAGATGGAAATATGTCCGGGTGGAATTGGTCGATTGGCAAGGCAACCGCGCCTGGACCAACCCGTTTATTCTTTAATTTCAACCGAAAAAACTCCGGCAACCTTTGTCCCGCAAAAAGAACAGCGGCCGGCCCGTATCTTGTTTTCGGTCAACGCAAATCCGAAACGGCTGATTACCGCCTGGCCGCAGCCGGGGCAAAAAGTATTCTCACCGGAACCGCCGGTCATGTTTCCGGAATAGACGAACTGAAGCCCGGCGTCCAGGCCGATCCGGCGGGCCCGTTCTATCGTTTCCGGCGGAGTAGAGGGGAAGGTATCCATCCGATAGCGGGGAAAGAAACGGCTGATGTGCCAGGGCGTCTCCAAACCCAGGTTATCCCTGATAAAAAAGGCGATGTCCCGCAACTCCGCCTCGCTGTCATTCTGACCCGGCAGGACCAGGGTGGTCACCTCCAGCCAAATCTTCCGCTCCTTCATCAAAACCAGGGTATCCAGGACCGGCTTTAACCTTGCTCCGCAGATTTTACGGTAATATTCCTCCCGGAAACTCTTCAGGTCAACGTTGGCCGCGTCAAGATATGGAACGATCGCCTTAAGCGGCTCCGCTTCAATGTACCCGTTAGTAATAAAACTATTGGCCAGATTTTCCTTTTTAGCCAGAACCGCCGTATCAAAAGCGTATTCAAAAAAGATGGTCGGTTCCGTATAGGTGTAAGAGATGGAGCGGGCTCCGGATTGCTTTGCCTGGCGGACAACCTCGGCCGGCGGCAGGTCATACCCGTAGATTTCAGCCGTTTCCCTGCTGGCCTGGGAAATATCGCTATTCTGGCAGAAACGACAGGCAAGATTACAACCGACCGTGGCTATCGAAAAAGAGGTGGAGCCGGGCAAAAAATGGAAGAGCGGTTTCTTTTCAATCGGGTCTGTTTGACTGGAGACCGCTTTCTGATAAACCAGGGAATAAAGGACCCCGGCCCGATTCTCCCGCACGCCGCACAGACCCCTTTTCCCGGAACTGATCAGGCAATGGTGCGGGCAGAGAAGACAGCGCACCTTATCCTCTTCCGCCCTCCGGTAAAACCTCGCCTCAGTCGTAGCCATATAAATATAATAACACGATTTTAACGAAAATGTCAGGCCTAATGCCTCACATAAGAATCTACTCGAAGGGTAGATTCTTATGTGAGGCATTAGGGGAGAGGAGGAAAATTTGTAAGGCATCCGCTGATTAAGGTAAAATCTAATAAGTCATTGCGAGCGTAGTTTGCGCGGCAATCCCGTTTTTAACCGCGGGATTGCTTCGTCACAAACAACATTCCTCGCAATGACAACTATTTTATGGCAAGAATTGGTCTGGCGCAGATAAACGCTACGGTCGGGGATATTGCCGGTAACGCGGTTCGCATCTCCGATTATATCAGGCGCGCCCGGAACGCCGGGGCGGATATCGTGGTCTTTCCGGAGATGGCTCTAACCGGCTATCCGCCCGAAGACCTTCTCTTCAAGCCGAGTTTTATAGAGGCCAACCTTAAAGGTCTTCAACGCATTATAAAGAAGAGCGTTGGAATAACCACAATTTTAGGTTTCATAGACCGCAGGGGACCCGGGAAAGGCCTTTACAATGCGGCTGCAATTATTGCCAACGGAAAGTTTCGGACGGCCTACCATAAACACCTTTTGCCAAATTACAGCGTATTTGACGAAGAACGTTATTTTGAGGCCGGAAATGAAAATAAAGTCTTTTCCCTGAGAAAATTTCGTTTCGGAGTCAATATCTGCGAAGATATCTGGCATCCGTCCGGGCCCGCGCTCCGGCAGGTTGCCGCCGGTATTCATTGTATTATCAATATCTCGGCCTCGCCTTATCAGCGGGGTAAGACCGGGGAGAGAGAGAAGATGCTGGCCGGCCGGGCCGCAGGATGCAAGACCTTTTTGGTCTATGTTAATCTGGTAGGCGGCCAGGACGAATTGGTCTTTGACGGACAGAGCGTGGTCTTTGACCCGAAAGGGAAGGTTATCGCCCGGGCGAAACCTTTCGCCGAAGACCTGCTTATCGTAGATATTGAGCCGGAGAGCGTTTTTAAACCAAAATGTAGAAG
>CAZBFL010000061.1:0-6465 GCA_964491175.1 uncultured bacterium | reverse complement strand
TTTCAGAGCAACTTTACCCGCCCGGAGTTTGAAACGGCGGTTCTCAAGGCCAAAGAATATATTCAAAAAGGGGATGCGATTCAGGTTGTTCTCTCCCAGCGGCTTTGCGTTGATTATCCGAAGCCCGGGCCGGATCCGTTCGACCTTTACCGGGCGATTCGCGCCATCAATCCTTCTCCGTATCTTTACTATTTCAATTTTGACAAAACCATCCTGGTCGGTTCGTCTCCGGAAGTAATGGTGCGCCTGGAAGAAGGCAAAGCTACGTTGAGACCGATCGCCGGAACCAGGCCGCGCGGCCAAAGCGAACCGGAAGACCGGGAACTGGAAGCGGATTTAAAAAAAGACGAGAAGGAAAAAGCGGAACACATTATGCTGGTTGACCTGGGCCGCAATGATTTAGGCCGGGTCTGTCAGCCCGGAACGGTAGCGGTAACCGAACTGATGGCTGTGGAAAAATATTCCCACGTAATGCACCTGGTAAGCAATATCACCGGCGAACTGCGGCCGGATACGGACGCTTTTGACCTTTTCTCCGCCGCATTCCCGGCCGGCACCGTCTCCGGCGCCCCCAAAATCCGGGCGATGGAAATAATTGAGGAGTTGGAGCCGGTCAAGCGCGGTCCCTATGCCGGGGCGGTCGGTTATTTTGATTTTTCCGGAAACCTCGATACCTGTATTACCATCCGGACGGTCTGGATTGAAGACGGCAAAGCCTATCTTCAGGTGGGCGCAGGCATCGTGGCCGATTCGGTTCCATCAAGAGAATATGACGAAACGCTGAATAAAGGCCGGGCGTTTCTGGAGGCGCTCCGCCTGGCGTCATCCGGGCTGTTGTAAATGTGTTGTCATTGCGAGCGGAGCGCGGCAATCTCGTTTTTCTCTTATAACACTATGGTTTTACTGATTGATAACTACGATTCCTTCACCTACAACATTTTTCAGGAGATTTCGGAACTGGGCGCCGAGGTCCGGGTCGTTCGCAATGACCGGATTACGGTTGACGAGGTTCTGAAGATGTCTCCGGAAAGGGTAGTTGTTTCACCAGGTCCGGGCCGCCCGGAAAATGCCGGTATTTCGGTCCCGCTGATTAAAAAACTAGCGGGTAAAATGCCGGTTTTAGGGGTTTGTCTCGGCCACCAGGCGCTCGGCTATGCATATGGCGGCAGGATTATCGGAGCAAAGCGGTTGATGCACGGCAAGACTTCTTTGATTTTTCACAACGGCTCAGGAATCTTTGCCGGAATTCCGAACCCTTTTGAAGCGACCCGCTACCATTCTTTGCTGGTCGAAAAAGAGACCCTTCCGGATTCTTTGAAGATTATCGCCTGGACCGAAGATAATGAAATTATGGGTTTACAGGTTAAGGGCTTGCCGCTCTTCGGCGTTCAGTTCCATCCGGAATCAATTCTGACCAAAGAGGGTATCAACATCCTGCGGAATTTTCTGAAGATTTAGCTGTCATTCCCGCACAAAAACTCTGTCATTCCCGCGTGTAGTAAGCGGGAATCCAAACTTTTAAATATTGGATCCCCGTCTACCGCACACGGGGACGACACACTACGTCTTTTTACTCTTCGGATATGTCCGCCGGCTCGTGCGTTTTTCAAAATCTTCCAGAAGACGGCGTTCTTCGACAGTCAGGTTTACCGGAGTTTCAATTGTTATCTTTACCAGCTGGTCTCCCCGTCCGTAGCCGGAAAGATTCGGTATGCCCCTTCCGCGCAGCCGTAAAGTGGTACCGGTCTGCGTTCCGGCCGGCACCTTCATCCGCACGTCTCCTTTGAGGGTCGGCACTTCCTTTTCCGTGCCGAGCGCCGCTTCGGTAAAAGTGACAAACTGTTCGTAGATAAGATTATTTCCTTCCCGCCGGAACAGAGGGTCTTCATCCACAAATATATTGAGGTAAAGGTTGCCGGCCGGTCCCCCATGGATGCCGACGTTGCCTTTACCGTGAACGCGCAGTGTTGACCCGTTTTCAATCCCGGCCGGAATCGTTACCTGGAGGCGTTCCTGTTCCCTGACCCTGCCTTTTCCGTTGCAGTTGCGACAGGGTTTCTCAATAACTTCGCCGGCGCCTCCGCATCTCGGGCAGGTTTGGCTGATGGAGAAGAAACCCTGGTTATGTCTTATCTGCCCGTCCCCGCCGCACTGGGGACAGGTTTTCTTTCCGGTGCCGGCCGAAGCGCCGGTGCCTTTACAGGACGGACAGATGGTCAGGCGCGTAAGTGACACCTCTTTCTTAACGCCTTCCGCGGCTTCCTTGAGCGGGATGGTTACCGACGCCTCTATGTCTTCTCCTCGGAAGGCCTGTTTTCTCTGCCTGGAGCCGGTTCTGGCTGCCCCGCTGAAAAAACTGAAGAGATCTTCGAAAGAACCGCCGCCAAAGATATCTCCAAAATCATGCTGGATACGGTTCCAATCGTCGGTCCAGTTGAAACCGCTGTTTTCAATACCCTGGAAGCCGAACTGGTCGTAAGTGGCGCGTTTCTGGGAATCGCTCAGGACTTCATAAGATTCGGTTGCCTCCCGGAACTTTTCTTCCGCTTCTTTATTACCGGGATTCCGGTCGGGGTGAAACTGGAGCGCCAGCTTTCGGTAGGCCTCTTTGATATCGTCGTTGCTGGCGTCTTTCTTAACGCCTAAAACTTCATAATAATCTCTTTTCGCCATCGTTTTTCTCTGTCATTCCCGTATGTGGTAAACGGGAATCCATGGTTATTACGTAGTGCGACCCTTTCAGAGTCGCCAATGTATGGAAGGGGTTTTTAAACTCCAAATTTATTTTACCCGATCCGCGTATTTTTTTCAATTTTACAATCGGGTTTATGATACGCTAAAATATAAGGTAAAGAAAATTTTTCGTCGTAAAAAATGTTTACAAATCTGAAAACAGGCTTGCTCTACCGTAATCCCAAACCGCATGTGCACAGTGTCCACGCCTACTTTCCCTCGGTTGTCCGGATGGATAACGGCGAACTCCTGGCAACCCTGGTTCTGGGCGAGGCATTTGAAGCCGCCAATTGTTGCACCCACCTTGCCCGTTCCCGGGATAACGGTGAGACCTGGCAGGTGGAAGGTCGCATCTATTCGGGGACCAGGGACCGGTTGACCTCGGATAGTTCCCGGATTGCCGCTCTGCCGGGCGGCGAAGTGGTTGTTTTTACGGTGCGGCACGACCGGACAGATTACCCGGAAGAGGGTTTGACCAATCCGGTAAACGTAGGTTTTGTTCCGACGGAACTTTTGCTTTTTCGTTCTGACGATTACGGCCATAGATGGAGGGGCCCGGCGATTTTGACGCCGCCGCTTGAAGGTCCGTCGTTTGAGTTGTGCAGTCCGATTACGCCATTAAGAGACGGTCGCTTGATTCTGCCTACCCAGACCTGGCCCGGGTGGGACGGAAGATGTCCCGGTGGGGTGAGGATGGTGGCGTTTGTTTCCCATGACCGGGGCAGGACCTGGCCGGAATATATGGACGTGATGAACGAAACCGGAAAGGGAAAGCGCACCTTTTTCTGGGAGTCAAAAATCGTTGAGTTTTCGGATGGCCGGTTGATGGCGGTTGCCTGGGTTTACGATGACGTTCTCCATCAAGACCGGCCCAACCATTACGCCATCAGTAAAGATGGCGGCAAAACCTGGGCAAAACCCGCCTCTACCGGGTTGACCGGGCAAACCCTGACCCCTTTTCTGCTGGACGACAACCGCATCCTTTCCGTTTACCGCCGCATAGATAAACCGGGATTGTGGGTAAACTTGTCTCATTTGGAAGGCGATAACTGGGTTAACGATTCCTGCGAACCGCTCTGGGGAAACCAGGCTTCCGGCTTAACCGCCGGCAGTGAAAACATGTCTCACAACTTTAATGTGCTGAGGTTTGGAGCGCCCTGTGTTACCATGTTATCCGACGGTACGATATTTACCGCTTTCTGGTGTTACGAGGATTGCGTTTCGGTCATCAGGTGGTTTAAATTTAATTTACAGGAGTAAAAATTGGGAAAAAGACACTCGGGCAGGGTAACGGAAAAAGCGATGGAATACCTCAAGGAAGTGGTTGATTACGGTTTTAAGAATGCCACCGGCACGGATATGTGTTCCCGTTTTGAGAAGGCGTTTGCCGGAAGGTTCGGCGTCAAGTACGGAATCGCGCAATGCAACGGGACTGCCACCATGCATTCCTGCCTGGCCGTAGCCGGCGTCAAGCCCGGCGACGAAGTCATTGTGCCGCCTTTGACTGCGGCGGCAACCGCTTTTTGCTGCATGCACCAGGGAGCGATTCCGGTTTTTGCCGACCTTGACCCGCGCACCTTTAACATTGACCCGGAAAGTATCAAAGAGCGCATTACGCCTTTAACCCGGGCCATTATTCCGGTTGCCCTTTATGGTCTACCGCCGGACATGGACCCGATTATGGAACTTGCCCGGAAACACAATTTAACCGTAATCGAAGACAACGCCGAATGTTTCCTGGGTGAGTACAAAGGCCGGCTGGCCGGAACCATCGGTCAGATGTCCAGTTTCAGTTTTCAGGCATCCAAGCACCTGACCTGCGGCGACGGGGGTATCGTGATTACCGATGATGAACGATTGGCTGTCGGCGTCCGCCGTTTCGGCGCAGTCGGTTTCCGCATCGGCGCGGCGGCCGGCAAAGGCGTAATGCCTAAAGAAGCGCGCGGTTTTCCCGGCGCGCTCCGCCATGATTTTTTGGGCTGGAACTACCGAATGTCTGACTTGCAGGCCGCGGTCGCGCTGGAGCAGACCGAACGGATGGATGAACTGGTCGGTTTAAGAATGAAAATCAGCGCCATGTTTTTGGAAGCGCTCAAGGGATGCCCGTGGTTAATCCCTCAATATACTCCGCCGGAATACGTTAATTCCTACTGGACTTTTGTCTGCCGCTTTGAAGCCGAAGAAGCCGGTTGCTCCTGGGAAGATTTCCGGAAAACTTTTTATGCGCTCGGCGGAGATTTTTTTTACGCGGCCTGGCAACTTACCTATAACGAACCGATTTTCCAAAACCGTAAATTTCTGGGCGGATTTTTTCCGATTGATTCGGAAATTTATAAAGGCAGAAAACAGGAATACAAACCCGGGCTCTGTCCGGTTGCGGAATCAATTCAACCGAAACTGATGCAATTCCGAACCAACTACTATAACCTGCCGGAGGCGGAAAAACAGGCGGATGTTCTGGCAAAAACAATCCGGTCCGTTAACGATAAGAAGGTTAAATAAATGTCGGACAAGGGAGTTCAATGTCTAAATATGACCGTAACGGATTTCGCGAAGCATTGACCGGACCGTTTACCTCGCACTCGGTCTTTTTTAATCAGGATGGCAGTATTGATTACCCGGGGGTGAGGAATTCAATCGATTTTGTAATCAGCGCTGGCAGCCGGACAATTATGCTGACCTTTGGCGATTCGCTCTATTCCACTCTGACCGACCAGGAAAAATAATGTTTCCATTATGTTTGTGTTCTAAGATTTTATCCGATAAGGAACTTTTCCGGATGGCAGAAGAGGCCGCCCATATCGGTTACAAGGGGCTTGAAGTTTTTGGCACTCCCGGGCACCTGCCGGCCGATGTCAGCGACCAGACGGCGGTTGAATTCAAGAGTTTTTGTGACGGGCTTGACTTGAAAATTGTTACGTTAGCTACCTATGTCGGAGACTTTGAGGGATTGGATGATGCGGGGTGCCGGGGGATGTACGAGAAGTTCAAGCGATATGTCCGGGTTGCCGAGATTTTGGAATGCCGGCACATCCGCGTGAACCCAAAGTATCTGGGAGATGCCCGGGAGCCGGTGGAAGAGGATTACCGGAGGTTCTGTTTCTGGGCGGCAAAGTGCGCGGATTATGCGGCGCCGCATAATAAAAATGTTCTTCTGGAAAACAACATAAATATTATCAAAACAGTTGCCGGCACCCTTAAAGCATTAAAATACATCAATCGTGCTAACGTGGGTCTTAACTACGACCCGGGCAACATCTACCGGTGTGATTCCCGGTACGGGCCGGAAGCGGTCAACGCTTTCGGCGACCGGATATTTAACGTTCAGGTAAAACAGGTATCCGGAAAGGATAGCAATAATATCCGCCTGCTCCTGGATGACCCGGACGGCGCGATTGACTACCTGCCCGTCTTAAGAAAACTGAAAACAGCGGGATATAAGGGATTCATCTCGGCCGAGTGTCACCGCGAGCCCGACGAAAAGATGTCAAGCGGAGACATCGCCGCCCATGAATTTCTTCAAATCAAGAAACTTCTGGAAAAACTGTAAATAAGGAACTATACCGATGATGAAATGCGCTCTTTTACTGGACAAAGAAAGGTACGGCAAGATATTTTTGCCGCAAACCCTGGAAATTTTATCCCAAAAAGTGGAAATTATTTACAAGCCTCACCGGGTGATGGATGAAAAGAACACCAGGAAGATACTCTCCGGTGCGGACATCGCCATAA
>CAZBFL010000060.1:0-6563 GCA_964491175.1 uncultured bacterium | reverse complement strand
TCAAATAAAGAAGGAAGTGAAGGGAATCCTTATCCTTGAAAGGGGGCAACCCTGCTATTCTGTTTGTTGTTTATTTACCGGCTTTTTTTGCTTTCTTCGCAAGTCGTTTCTCTTTTAGCGTTTTTGCCGGTTTCTTTTTTGCTTCTTTCTTGATATCGTGGCTTTTACCCATATTTTTCCTCCAGGGTCTTTCCCTTAATTATATCATAGTTTCGTAGATTCTTTGCTTATGCTTAGAATGACAAAAATGAGATTGCTTTGCTACGCTCGCAATGACTGATTAGGTTTCGCCTCTGGTCCGCCACATCTGAATCAGGAGCCAGAAGCCGAAGATAATTCCCGCCAGCATCGTTAATACCCCTAAAAATCTCACCAGGTTGCTGATGGCCTGGCAGCGCTCCAAAAGGTTCATTCGGGTAAGGAGATAATTCCAGTCGTGGATGGTATTTTCCCCGCCAAACGGCGAAACAAGCGGTAGTGTCATCTCCATCGCATCGCCGATGTAGGTGGCGACGTCGAAAAAGTTGGTGGACAACCAGCCCAGGGTGAAGGCGATGGCAAAAAAATCCGGTTGGCGCAGGAACATAAAGACGGAAGCAACCGGAATCAAAATCTGGAAGATGGTTCCGCCGGCGATACCCCAGAATTCTCCCAATCCCATAAAAACAAAATGGCCGAGTTCGTGGAGGCCGAGGTTTAGCGGCTTGATAATACTTTGATATTCGGGGTTGGAGAGATGGCGGATTAGGGCGTAGAGCATCCAGAGGAGCAGGGGCAGGCGCAGGAAAAAATTGCGGCCGCGGCTCCATTCAACGGCTGATTCGCGGAGGTTGGACATGGGTTAGCATGTATGACGTAAGATCTCAAGTTCTTTCTTTAGCGGACGCCAATATCTTTCGTCTCTTTCTCTTTCCGATAATTCCTCTTTATTTAATTGGTCTTGAAGTTTTTTAACATTCCGAAGCAGGGCTGTTTTCAGAAGAGGTCTTTTCTCAATACACCTTTTTGTCAGTTCTTTATTTTCGTTTCCTAATTTAATCAAATTGTCAGCGTTCCGGCATTCCAGCAACCACCATTCAACCTTTTTGGCTTCGGGTTGTCGGGTTAAAAGCATATCGTTCTCTACCAACCGGTTCAGCATCAGCCAATCCTTATCCCTTTGTGTTTTTTTACTCTGCACCAAATCTTCAAGCCCAATAACCTGGATGGTCTTACCGGTGGGCAGTTTGACGGTGTATTTTCGGTCCCATAATTTTTCAAAATGGTCGCATCCCCTGAGTTTGGCCATTATATCAATTCTCAATCCTTTAACCGGTTCGGAATAACATCGAAAATGGCAGGCGTGTCCCTTGTCCAGATATTCTTTCTCCAGGGGCGGCAAGTAAATATTTTTGGCTTGCAGCGCGTGCAAGGCCTTCTTGACCTTACTCAAATTTTCGAGGCTGCAAAGAATGATGAGGTCGGAATCCCGGCTAAATTCGGCTGCGCCGTAGACAATGCAGGCCTGTCCGCCGATAAGAAGGCTTTTTACGCCGAATCTCTGAAAAATAAAAAGGACTTCGAGGGTCGGGTTCTGGTTCAAAACTGCCTCCCAGGGATAAATATAATTTCCATAACTTGCCGGATTCCGCTAATCTTTCTGCCGGTGTCAAGTTAAGCCATTCCTGTTCTTCGGTAATATATTTTTTCATAATTACGAAGATTTCTAATTTAATTATATCACAAAAGGTGAGATTGCCGCGCTTCGCTCGCAATGACTGTTCCCCTCACCCTAACCTCTCCCCGTTGGGTAGAGGAGATAAAAGAAGGGAAGGGAGGGTTATTTCAGGTTCCACTCGTCGGTAAGGTGCAGGTCGCGGCGGCACTTGGGGCAGAGTACCCGGAAGAGGTCGTTACGCTTCAGGGGCAGGTCAATCTTTCCTTTGAGTCCGGGGCTGAGGTTCAGTTCCTCCTGGAGGAGGAGCAGGCTGTTTTCGCCGGCCAGGGAGAGCGCGCCGATCTTCTCCCGGACGAAGCGGACATGGTCTTTGGTGCCGACCACTTCGCCGCAGTCCTCGCAGAGCAGCAGTTCGTTTTCCTGCGTCTCGGTCATCTCCTTGCGGTCAAATCCGGCCAGTTCAAACTTGTGGGACAGTTGAATCCCTTTTTCCACGATGCAGTTTGCCTGGCACTGGCCGCACATAATGCAGGTATCGTAGCGCAGGGTAAGGCGCCGGACCGGCGGGTTACCGGAAACGTCGTCGGTCCATTCGATGCAGTTGGTCGGACAGACCTGGGCGCAGGCGGTGCAGCCGACGCAGTATTCCTTATGGAATTCCGGCTTGCCCCGGAAACGCTTCTCCGGATAGTGGGGCTTGAAAGGATAGCGGTTGGTGTAGGGTCTGGAGAATAAAGAGGTCAGCGCTTCTTTCAGTTCCCGCAGTTTAGGGTATCTCATTCCTCGGTCTCCTCGTCGCGATAGACGTACTTTTCCAGGCGGTCGCGGTAGCGGCTTTCCTTGGTGCCGAAATCTTCTTCTATGGAGTCCTTCACGCTTCCTTTCCAGAGTTTGACGCCGGCCAGGTGGGCGGCCCGGGCAAGCGCGTGGGCGGCGGTCGGCGCGGTGAAGAAGATGAAAGATACGCAGAGGATGGATTTCACGGCTACCGGCAGGGTGTGCGTGCCCAGTATCAGGCCCAGGAATATCCAGCCGATGCCGAAGGTCACGTTCTTGGTGGAGGCCTGAAGACGGCAATAGAGGTCAGGCATCCGGATGAGCCCGATGCAGCCTACGAAGTTGAAGAAGACCCCGATGGCGAAACAGATATAGGCTAGGATATTCATTCGTCAAGCCCCCTTCCTTCCAGGTATTTGGCCAGGGTGATGGTGCCGATGAAGTTCAGCAAAGACCAGGAGATGGCGATATCCAGGTACCAGGCGCGGCCGGTCTGGAAGGTTAAGAAAGCGCAAAACGAGACGATAACGATTCCCAGGATGTCGATGGCCATTATCCGGTCGGCGGCGGTCGGACCCAGGGCGACGCGCACCAGGCAGAGCAAGACGGAGACCAGCATCAGAAAATAGAGAAGAATCATTCAAAAACCTCCTGGATATATTTTTCAAATAAGCCGGGAATTTTTTGGGTGACCTCTTTTTCTTCGGTGGTCGGCGCGTATATCCAGTGGACGTAGAGGGTGTCGTCCTTCATGTCCACGGTCATTGTGCCGGGCGTCAGGGTGATGGAGTTGGCCAGGAAAGCCCTGCCGGTATGGCTCTTTAAGTTAGTCCGGGCCTTGACGAGCGCCGGCTTAATCGGGAGTTTCGGCGAGAGAATCCGGTAAGCCATCAGGAGATTTGCCTTGGCTAACTCGTAGATGAAAAACGGAATGTAGCGCAGGAAGTATCCGTAGCGCCTCGGCTCCCAGAATTTGTGCGGTTTTCCCCGGAAATCATCGGCCAGGATGAAAGAGGTGATGCCGGCCATGCCCAGGCCGAGGAGGACGGTAACCGGGTCGATGGTCCAGGTCAAAAGGAGCCAGAGAGCAAGACTTAAGATGAAAGTTGTAACGCGGTTCATGGTTGGGCACCTCCTGTATCTGAAACACCGACAGGCGAGACGCCTGTCCTACCATCTCGGACTGGGACGCCTGTCCTACCATCTCGGACTGGGACGCCTGTCCTGATTTCAACGCTTATAAGCGAAGTGGGATTGGGCAAGATGGTCCGGCTTACCGAATCAAAGAACCGGTTGCGGAGGGTCGGCATAAAGAGGACGCCGCCGCCGATGGTTATCAGGGCCAGGATAAGCATGGCCGTCCGCATAAACGGGCCGGTTTCCGTCCTTTTTTGCGCCGGCATATCTTTTGGTTTTTCCCAGAAGATGCGCTGCTGCAGGATTACGAAATAAGAGAGGGTCAGTATGGAAGTCAGCAGGGCCGCGGTACCGTATCCGGAAAAACCGGCCTGGAAGGAAGCGATGATAATCAGCAGTTTGCTCCAGAATCCGGCAAACGGCGGCATTCCGGCCGTGGAGAGGGCGCCGACGGTGCCCAGCGCCGCGGTCTGCGGCATCGTTTCGCCCAGACCCCTTAAGGTTTCCACGTCGCGGCTTCCGGTCTGTTCCTCCACTGCGCCGGCGTTGAAGAAGAGAAGGCTCTTGGAGACGGCGTGGTTGAAGAGATGGAAAGAGCCGGCCACGATTCCCAGGGGGGTGCCCAGTCCGAAAGCCAGGAGGATATAGCCGACCTGGCTGATGGTGGAATAGGCGAAGATGCGTTTCAGGTCTTTCTGGGCCAGCGCCATAACCGCGCCCAGAACCATTGAGAGCCCGCCGCACAAGCGCATAATAATCAGGAAGGAGTTCTGGGCCGGCGTGTAGAAGACGGAGAAGAAGATGCGCACGGCCAGGTAGACGCCCAGCACCTTGACCACGGCGCCGGAAAGGAGCGCGGAGATTGAGGCCGGGGCCGAGGAGTGCGCATCCGGCAGCCAGGTGTGGAAGGGCACCGCAGCCGCCTTGAGCAGGAAACCGGTCAACAGGAGGCCGAAGACCGCGCCCAATTCCGGGGCCCGGGTTTGGACCGCCAGGCTCTGGAGGTGCGCCAGGTTCAAGGTTCCGAAAAGGCCGTAGAGCAGGGCGATGCCAAGCAGAATGAAAGACGAGCCGATGATGCCCATTACCGCGTACTTAAATCCGGCTTCCAGTTCTTCCGCTTTGATGCCGAAGGCAACCAGGGCATAGGAGGCGATACTGGTTATTTCCAGGAAGACGTAGATGTTGAAGATGTCGCCGGATATGACAACGCCGTTCATCCCGGCCATCAAAATGAGAAAGAGGGATTGGAACCGGTGCGCGGCGGAATAGTGTCGAAGGTAGTCCAGCCCGTAGACGGCGGCGGTAAAGCCCAGGATGTTTACCGCGACCAGTACCAGGCCCGAAAGCGGGTCGAGGTTCAGGAAGATACCGATGGGCGGAAGCCAGCCGCCGACCTGATAGATTTGCGCGCTTCCGCCGGTTACGCTCAGTTCCAGTTGAATTGCAATCACCAGCAATCCAAGGGTGATTGCCGGGGTCAGGAAATCGGCTATCCGGTATTTCTTGTCCGGTATCAGGACCACCAGGAACGCCCCGCAGAGGGGAAAGAGAACCAGGAGCGGCAGGAGGAAGTTTATCATCCCTTTAATCTCCGAATTTTACTGATGTCGAACGTGCCGTACTTTTCGTAAAGGCGCAGGACGAAAGCGGTCAAGAGGGCGGTAAGCGCCAGGCCGATGACGATTGAGGTAAGGACCAGGGCCTGGGGCAGGGGATCGACCGCGTTCCGGCTGAAAAAGAGCGGATTTATCCTGGCATCCATAATCGGCGCCAGACCGCCTTTACGGTATCCCAGCAGGACAAAGAAAAGGTTTATGGCATAATCCATAATGGCTATCCCGATGATAATCTTAATCAGGTTTTTCATGGCAAAGACGGCAAAGAGACCGATGCTGAAAAGGACCAGGACAAGGAAATAGAGCAATTTTGTTTCCATTATTTTTCCTCCCCGGGTATGTCGTCGGAAAAGAAGTACTGGCGTTCTTTTCCTTTACGGCGGACCCGCACCAGCGAAAGGGCCAGGAAGACCCCGAAAAGACCGGCCGCCACCTTGACGCCGATGGCGAGATTGAGCAGCGGTATCTGGCCGCCGCTGGTTAAAGTGTACGGCGCGCCGGCCGGCAGGGTATTTTTGAAGAAATAACCGGCGGCGAAACCGGCCAGGGCCAGCAGGGCAAAGAGGAGCGCGCCGAAACTGTCCAGCAGGTGCGTGTTGGATTCGGTTATCTTCCGCCGGATAAAGTTTCGGCCGAAAACCAGGGTTATCATCAGAAAGCCGGAAGCCAGGATTACGCCGCCGGAGAATCCCCCGCCCGGCGTGAGATGGCCGAAGAAGATAATATAACCGCCGAAGGTGATGATGAACGGCAGCATCAGGCGGCTGATGGATTTAACGATTTCGTCCATGCCCGCATCGTTATTAAACAGGTCAGGCATATTTTACCTCTTCTTTCTTAAAAGGGCTAAGGCGCCCACGATGGCGACGAAGATTACGGTTGCTTCGCCCAGGGTGTCGTAGCCTCGGTAATCCAGGATTATGCTGGTTACGACGTTGGCCGCTCCGGTCTCCTTCAGGGCGTTGTCCAGGTAATGCTGTGCCACCGGCAGGGCGGCTTCTCCGAACGGGTGGATGGCTATCAGGGTTGCCGTGGAAAAGATCAGGAGCGCCGCGGTGATTACGGCCATCGCGCCGAAGGCAAAGATTTCCGCCCGGTAGTTGCTGACCGTGGTGTCCCGGTTGATCGTCGCCCGGACCAGGATTACCAGACTGATGATTTCCACCACAATCTGGGTGATGGCCAGGTCCGGCGCGCCCATCAGGAGAAAGGCGATGGCCACCAGGAAACCAACCGCGCCCACCGCCACGACCGATGAGATAAGCCAGCGGGTGAAGACCGCTACCAGGGCGGCGGCAATCATAAAGACGGTCAGAATGATAAAGAATGTATTCATATTACCAGAAAATAAAGAGGAAGACCAGGAGTCCGAT